>JAZRFX010000112.1:0-3967 GCA_045643845.1 Clostridia bacterium
TCTGTATCGATATTCTCCTCGCGGTGAGCGGAAAGGAGAATGTATTTTCCTTTTTCAAGTCCGAGGCGGGCGTGAATGTCACTCTTTTTGATATCTTCAAGATTATTATGAAGAACCTCCGCCATGGGAGAGCCTGTTACATAGGTTCTTTCCTTGGGAAGACCGCAGTCGGCAAGATAGCGTCTTGCATGCTCGGAGTATGCGAGGTTGACATCGGAGATGATATCGACGATTCTGCGGTTAGTTTCTTCGTGAAGGCATTCGTCGTTACAACGATTGCCCGCTTCCATATGGAAAATCGGGATATGAAGGCGCTTTGCACCGATTACGCTGAGGCAGGAATTAGTATCGCCGAGCACAAGTACTGCATCAGGCTTGATTTCCGCCATAAGCTGATAGGATTTTGCGATGATATTACCCATTGTTTCGCCGAGGTCACTACCTACGGCATCAAGATATACATCGGGATCCTCGAGTTTGAGGTCGCGGAAGAATACGCCGTTTAAGTTATAGTCATAGTTCTGTCCTGTGTGAGCAAGGATTGTGTCGAAATATTTTCTGCACTTATTGATAACTGCCGCAAGACGGATAATCTCGGGGCGTGTGCCTACGATTATGAGAAGCTTTAATTTTCCGTTATCTTTGAATTTCATTATTCTACCACCTCAAAAAAAGTATCGGGTTTATTGGGATTGAAGCACTCGTTCGCCCACATTACGGTAACGAGGTCTTCGCTGTCTGAAAGATTTATAATGTTGTGTGTGTAGCCGGGAAGCATATGTACCGCCTCAATCTTGTCGCCTGAAACTTCAAAATTGAGAACCTCGTCGCTTCCGATTTTTCTTTGTTGAATATGTCCGCGACCTGATACAACGATGAAAAATTCCCATTTGGTGTTGTGCCAATGCTGACCTTTTGTAATACCTGGTTTTGAAATATTAACGCTGACCTGTCCGCACTTGTCGCTGCGGATAAGCTCGGTAAAAGAACCGCGTGCATCGACATTCATTTTAAGGGGGAACGATGCCTTTTCACGGGGCAGATACGAAAGATATGTCGAATAGAGCTTCTTTGCAAAGCTTCCTTCGGGGATTTCGGGCATTGTAAGTGTTTCGGGCTGATTTTTGAAAGAATTCAAAAGCTCAACAATTTCGCCGAGAGTGATTTTATGCTCCACGGGGACTTTACAAAATTCTCCGTCACGATTTTCTTTTCCCATAATCGCATTTATGATTTCGTCCACTACATCGTCAATGTAGCAAAGCGTCATCATATGAGCGGGATCATTCACCGTTATAGGCAAATCGTTTGCAATGTTATTGCAGAATGTCGCAACAGCGCTGTTGTAATTAGGTCTGCACCACTTTCCGAAAAGGTTGGGGAAGCGGTAGATAAGTACCTTTACATCGTTTTCTTTTCCGTAGGCAAAGAGCAGGTCCTCCCCTGCTTTTTTTGATTTTCCGTAAGGATTATCAAGTGCCGCCTGAATTGAGGACGAGCCGAGGATGGGTGCTTTATTCCCATACTTTTTAAGGGAATCAAGCATCACGGAAACAAAGCCGTAGTTACCCTGCATAAATTCTTCTTCATTTTGCGGACGGTTTACGCCTGCAAGGTTTACGACAAAGTCGGCATCCTTGCAGTAGGAATCAAGCTGCTCCAAAGTGGAATCCACATCGTATTCAAAAATGTTTTCTATTACAAGGTCGCGGGTTTTGTCCTTGCCGTCTTTTATATTTTTAAGATTTGCCACAAGGTTTTTTCCTACGAAGCCTTTAGCGCCTGTTACGAGAATATTCATAGAGATTAAGCCTCCAAAGATTTAAGTTCTTCCTGGATATAAGAAAGTTCAAGGAGTTTTTCCTTAACGGCTTTTACATCAAGAAGCTCGGTATTATTTGAATTGAATTCAGTAAGGGGATTTCTGTCCTTGTCCCCATCCTTGAAGTATTTATCGTAGTTAAGGTCGCGCTTATCGGCGGGAACGCGGTAGAAGTCGCCCATGTCGATAGCGTTTGCACATTCCTCATTTGTAAGGAGTGTTTCATACATCTTTTCGCCGTGACGGATACCGATGATTTTGATTTCACTCTTGTTTTCTTTATCAAAGAGCTCTTTTACAGCCTTTGCAAGCACTTCAATTGTGCAGGCGGGAGCCTTCTGCACCATAATATCGCCGCTTGTTGCGTTTTCAAATGCGAAAAGAACAAGCTCAACTGCTTCTTCAAGCGACATAATAAAGCGCGTCATATTAGGCTCGGTAAGAGTGATTGCCTCACCCTTTTTAATTTGCTCAATCCACAGCGGAATAACGGAGCCACGAGAGCACATAACATTACCGTAACGGGTACAGCAAATTGAGGTTTTTTCGGGAGAAACTGTTCTTGCTTTTGCAACGGCTACCTTTTCCATCATAGCCTTTGATGTACCCATTGCGTTAACGGGGTATGCCGCCTTATCGGTTGAAAGGCATATTACATTCTTTACGCCTGCCTCAATAGCAGCGGAAAGAACATTGTCAGTACCGACAACATTTGTCTTTACTGCTTCGAGTGGGAAGAATTCGCAGGAGGGAACCTGCTTGAGTGCTGCCGCGTGGAATATGTAGTCAACGCCGTACATTGCACTTGTAAGGCTTGCTTTATCCCTTACATCGCCGATAAAGAATTTGATTTTGTCGGCTACCTCGGGCATTTTCGCCTGAAATTCGTGGCGCATATCATCCTGCTTTTTCTCATCGCGCGAGAAAACGCGGATTTCCTTGATATCGGTTTTGAGGAAGCGGTTCAAAACTGCGTTACCGAAGCTTCCTGTACCGCCTGTTATAAGTAATGTCTTTCCTGTAAATAAACTCATTTTGTGTTCCTCCTCAGATATTTTCAATCAAATCGATGAAGTTTTCTTTGCAAATATCATAACCAAAACTATGTGAGCGCTCTTTTGCAAGAAGAGCGTATTTTTCACGGAGTTCTTTACCCTCCGCCATACGCTTCATAGCAGTATAAAGATATGTTTCTGCTGTGGTAAGATTTTCCTCTTCCCAATTTTCTTCATTTTCAAGAGGCATCGTGAGAATGCCATATTTTGCTTCCTCAATTCCGTCGCACACCTTGTCGGTGGGAGTATCGGGCGCGAGGATTTCGCGGGGGCCCGATTTGCAGTCCGCCGCAATTACGGGAAGCCCACACACCATAGCTTCTGCCATTGCGTTGGGAAACCCTTCAAAAAGAGATGAAAGAACATATACATCGGATTTCGCTATAAAACTGAATGGATTGGGGTGCCTGTCTGTCAGCACTATACTGTCGCCCAAATTAAGTCTTTCTATAAGTGCTACTACCTTCTCATCTATTTGCCCCACCATAATAAGCGCGGTATTTTCGTTTTCCGCGTGAAGCTTGGAAAACGCTTTTATAAGATGCCAGTAGCCTTTCTGATACATTTGCCTGCCAACTGTGATAAAAGTGGTCTTTCCCTCGATTTTGGAAAGGTCGAAGCCAGATTCCTTTGTCATTTGCTCTTCAATTTCCGCAATGTCGTAGGGATTATAGATTACTTTCAATTTTTCTTTCGGGATGTTGTAATTTTTTATATAGAGGTCTTCTATAACCTTTGTGACAGGAACAACCTTGTCCGCTTTTTTATAGAGCATTTTATAAAGCGTATTTGTTATTTTGCCGAGCAGACTTCCGCGGTTTTCCGATGCGGAGTAGTTACGGATTGAAACTGCGCTTTTGCAACCTTTTACGCCTGATAAAATATTTACCATATTGGGGCTGTCAAGAAAGCTTATAACAAGGTCAAGCTTTAATTCCTTTTTAATTTTCCTGAGTCTTCTTACTCTCTTAAAAAGAATTTCGACCTTTGCCAGCGCTCCGCTTTTTGCAGGAACATCAAGGCATATAAGTTTACCGCCGTGGTCGTACTCCATATATGTATCCTCGAACAAAATCACATAGAGGTTATA
>JAZRFX010000113.1:0-2340 GCA_045643845.1 Clostridia bacterium
AAAATAACTTTCTTATCGTTAATCATGATATACCTCTTTTTCTGCGGAAAAAAGTCTTCCTTTTTTATATTAAAACATACTATTTTAAATATTACCACATTTTGGTCAATAAGTAAAGGCTTATTTTAAAATATTTTAGTAGCAAAAAATGATTCAAAAAGGTCAAAAATCAATCAAAAAAGGCACGCTTTTATAAATTTTAATAAAATCACGAAAAATGTAATTTTCGAAACTTAAATATAAGAAAAAATATGAGGACGGATAATATGAAAAAAAGCGAAATAATACGCAAAACAACTGATTTTTTGAAAGTGAAAAATTAAACTCATAAAAATAATATGTAAAAAAACAAACACTTTTGAGCGATGCCTTAAATCGGGGCAAAAAAGCCGTTTTTTTATCGGTTTTGCGAAAATATACAAAAACTGTGAAATATCGCTATATTTTCCTACTTTTTAAGGCTTTGATTAATGTAATTTGTGTTGACTAATTTCTTATATTATGATATATTAAATTAGTATGGGTGTAATTATGCCCAAAAATCGTTGAAATGAGGCAGGAAAAATGTCAGTAAAAGTTCCCTTTTCTCCCCCCGATATTACGGAAGCTGAAATAGAAGCAGTCAGCGAGGTTCTTCGCAGCGGATGGATAACAACAGGTCCTAAAACGAAGCAGTTTGAAAAAGACATTGCTACATACTGCGGTACCGATAAGGCCGTTTGTCTTAACTCTGCAACTGCGGCTATGGAAATGACTTTGCGCGTTCTTGGAATCGGCGAGGGCGATGAGGTTATTACTTCAGCATATACATATACCGCATCGGCGAGCGTTGCCGTTCATGTCGGCGCAAAGCTTGTTCTTTGCGACACTAAAAAAGATTCCTTTGAAATGGATTACGATGCTCTCGGAAATCTTATTACCGAGAAGACAAAGGCAATTATCCCCGTTGACCTTGGCGGTGTTATCTGCGACTACGAAAAAATCTTCAAGGTTGTAGAGGAGAAGAAAAACCTCTTTAAGCCCGCAAACGAAATTCAGGAGAAAATCGGACGAATTGCAGTTCTTGCCGACGGAGCGCACAGCTTCGGCTCAATGCAAAAGGGTAAAATGGCAGGCGCAATCGCTGACTTCACATCCTTCTCATTCCACGCCGTAAAGAATCTTACAACCGCTGAAGGCGGCGCAGTTACATGGAGAAATATTGACGGAATCTCAAACGATGATATTTACCGCGAATATATGCTTCTTTCACTCCACGGGCAGAGCAAGGATGCGCTTGCAAAAACTCAGATCGGCGCGTGGGAATATGATATAGTTTCTCCCGCATTCAAATGCAATATGACCGACATTATGGCGGCAATTGGTCAGGCGCAGCTCGACCGATACGATTCGATTCTCGAAAAGCGCCACGAAATCGTCGGAATATATGACGAGGCTATGAAAAATCTTGATGTGGACTACCTTCATCATCACGGAGAAGATTTCCTCTCCGACGGACATTTATATCTTGTTCGACTCAATGGTAAGGATGCACAGTTCAGAAATGAGCTTATTATAAAAATGGCGGAGGAAGGCATTGTGTGTAATGTCCACTATAAACCCCTTCCCATGCATACCGCGTATAAGAATCTCGGCTTTGATATAAAGGAGTTCCCCAATGCTTATGCGCAGTTTGAAAACGAAATCTCACTTCCGCTCAATACAAAAATGACACTTGATGATGCAAAACTTGTAGCGGAAACATTTACCCGACTTTTGAAAGGTTGATACATAGTGGTGCTTAAAAAGTATGATGCGCTTCCCGAGTTTCTCCGAACCGAAGCTGTGCAAAAATATTACGACAAGCTTGAAAAAAGAAAAGCAAGCCTTGTCATAAAAAGAATATTTGATTTTACGGTGGCGCTTATCGCAGTTGTCATTTTGTCTCCGCTGTATTTAATCCTCGCTCTTGCAATCAAGCTTGATTCGGAGGGTCCTGTCTTTTACAGGCAGGAGCGCGTTACAACCTACGGCAGGAAATTTAGCATATTCAAGTTCCGCACGATGGTAGTAAACGCTGACAAGATAGGAACACTTGTAACGGTCAACCGTGATCCGCGCATAACAAGGGTTGGTGCAATGCTCCGAAAGTTCCGTCTTGACGAAACACCGCAGCTCATAAATATCTTGACGGGTGATATGAGCTTTGTCGGAACTCGCCCCGAGGTGCAAAAGTATGTTGACCGCTATACTGACGAAATGAATGCTACACTTCTTCTTCCTGCAGGGGTTACATCGCTTGCAAGCATTTTCTACAAGGATGAGGATAAGCTCCTTTCCGCAGCGGAAAACGCGGACGAT
>JAZRFX010000114.1:0-1466 GCA_045643845.1 Clostridia bacterium
CAACATTATATGCGCAGTCTTCAGGGTAGTGCCTGCCCACACTCTTTTCTCCTTTTATGGTTTCAAATCCGTAAGGGGAGAGGAATTTTTTATAATAATCGTAGGTTTCGGGAGCACACACAGCCTTGATCTTTCCTACAATCACAATCCCTAAATCGGCGTGACGACGCATAGAAGGAGTAAGAAGGTCGATGGAAGGAGGCGTAATAACCTCCGCATCCTCTATATCGCAGTCGGCTATGAAAAGCGCGACCTTGTTTTTCGGGAGGTAGGGAGTAGCTATAAATTTCATAAATTTCTCCTGAAAATAGCTGTGACAAAAATGTCACAGCTATTTGTTATTTTGAAGCATTGAGTCTTGCAAGCGATTTCTTGAGTTTTATCTCTGCCAGATTATGCTCATAATCACTTTTCTTTGACTCGGCAAGCTTTTTTTCAGCCTTTTCCTTCGCTCTTTTCGCGCGGTCAATGTCAATATCCTCGCTCCATTCGAAAGTAGAGGCTGCAATTCTTACAACACCGCCGGTTACGCTGAGCATTCCGCCTGCGCAAGCTCCTTTACGCTCGCCGTCTGCGGTAAAAACGCGTGCCACACCGATTGAAAGCGCCGCAACATAATCCGTATGCTTTGCAAGAATACCAACATCGCCTTCAGAAGTGCGGACGATGACTTTTTGTGCTTTCCCCTCAAACATAAGTCCGTCGGGAGTAACTATTTGTAAATCAAATTCAGTCATAATATCAACCCTTCGCCTTTTCGATAGCTTCTTCGATAGTACCTACGAAAAGGAATGCAGATTCGGGAAGGTCATCGTGTTTGCCTTCAATAATTTCCTTGAAACCGCGTACAGTTTCGGCAAGGGGAACATATTTACCCTGCATACCTGTAAACTGTTCGGCAACGGAGAAAGGCTGTGAAAGAAATCTCTGCACCTTACGCGCACGGCTTACCGTAAGCTTGTCTTCCTCGCTGAGCTCATCCATACCCATAATTGCGATGATATCCTGAAGCTCATTATAACGCTGAAGAATCTTTTGTACGGCTCTCGCAGTTTCGTAGTGCTCCACACCCACAACATCGGGAGAGAGAATTCTTGATGTTGAATCAAGCGGATCAACTGCGGGATAAATACCCTGCGATGCAATTTGTCTTGAAAGAACTGTTGTCGCATCAAGGTGTGCGAATGTCGTAGCGGGAGCAGGGTCCGTAAGGTCGTCGGCAGGCACATAAACTGCCTGAACCGATGTGATAGAGCCCTTTTTAGTGGAGGTAATTCTTTCCTGAAGCGCACCCATTTCGGTAGCAAGCGTCGGCTGATAACCAACGGCGGAGGGCATACGGCCAAGAAGCGCTGAAACCTCACTACCTGCCTGAGTAAATCTGAATATATTGTCGATGAATAAAAGCACATCCTGACCTTCTCTATCGCGGAAATACTCCGCCATTGTAAGGCCTGAAAGCGCAA
>JAZRFX010000115.1:0-1310 GCA_045643845.1 Clostridia bacterium
AATCGTACTTGATGTTCACCGCGATGCCATCGAGGGAAAAAGCGGAGAAAAAGTGAAACACACCACCGAAATTGATGGCAATAAAGCCGCCAAAATAATGCTTGTCGTGGGAAGCAATCAAAATGGTCTTACTCACGATAATTGGGAGGAAAATTTACGCTTTGCAACACAATTACAAAGCCATACGATGTCGCTTTATCCCGATTTGTGCAGACCTCTTAATTTCAGGAACCAGAGATTCAACCAACAACTCGCCCCTGCAGGAATTATTGTAGAAGTAGGTACAAACGGCAACACCCTTGACGAAGCTATCCTCGGCGCAAGGTATTTTGCAATATCTTTGTCTGATTTTATAAAAGAGAGTAAAAAATAAAAGGAATCCGTTTGGATTCCTTTTTATTGTCAGTGCTGGTGATTACAATGTGCACAATCCCCACTGCATTCTATTTTCTTCTCAATACCGCTCTTGTCATAGTAATCCTGAATAGCGGCACGGATTGCTTCTTCAGCAAGAACGCTGCAATGAAGCTTCGCTGCGGGAAGTCCGTCAAGAGCCTCAACAACAGCCTTGTTTGTAAGCTGGAGAGCTTCGTCAATAGTCTTTCCCTTTACAAGTTCGGTAGCCATAGAGCTTGTAGCAACTGCGGCACCGCAACCGAAAGTCTTGAACTTGATATCAACGATTGTATCGTTTCCAATCTTCATATAGATTTTCATAATATCGCCACACTTGGCGTTACCTACTGTACCGACAGCATTTGCATCTTCTATTTCCCCGACATTTCTGGGGTTTGAGAAATGGTCCATAACCTTTTCGCTGTACATTTATATCATTCCTTTCCTTCTACACCTTCATAAAGCGGTGACATATCCCTGAGCCTTTGAACAATCGGGGGAAGCGCTTTCAAGAAGGCGTCTATTTCCTCTTTCGTGGTAAATTCCGAAAGTGATGCACGAAGTGAGCCGTGCGCAATTTCGTGCGGAAGACCTATTCCCAAAAGAACATGGGACGGGTCAAGCGAGCCTGATGTACAAGCACTGCCGCTTGAAACAACGAAGCCCAACATATCAAGTGATAACAAAAGGCTTTCGCCCTCGATATATCTGAAACAAAAACTTGTATTATTGGGAAGACGCTTGTCCCTGTGACCGTTAAGACGGGTATAGGGAATTTCTCGAAGAACTGTATCGATGATATAGTCGCGCATTTCTACAATCTTTTTTGTTTTTTCTTCCATATGCTCGCACGCCTCGGAAAGAGCCTGCGCCATACCAATAATTCCTGCAACATTTTCCGTTGTAGCGCGTCT
>JAZRFX010000116.1:0-3812 GCA_045643845.1 Clostridia bacterium
CTTTTATGATTTCTTTCATTTTGTGCCCAAGGTGCGTTATATATGCTTCGCCCACGGGATAGGAATCAAATTTAAGTTCTCCGCCTGCAAAATCGTCGATAAGCTTTACCACTGCTTCTCTTCCAATATGCTTTTCAAGAGTTTTGCAAAGTCTCACATCACTTATCGCGTCAAAGGTAACTTTGCCGCGTATGGAAGTGTATGCACCATCCTTCGAGGGATAGAGAATAAATGCATCTCCCGATGGGAATGCCCCTGCGGAAGAAGTTGTCACATAGGGGTTTATTTTGTGTCTTGAAACGCTTGAATTATAGTAATTCAAGCCCCAATGCAAGAAGCCCTTTATGTCGTACTTATAAAGGAGAAAGCCCAGTATTCTCACCCTTGGAGAAGGCATTGCCATAAAGGAATTCGTATACACCGTTTGCGGAACACAGCAGTAATATGCCCATTGATTTTCAATGTTTTTGTCAAGGAAATCAGTGATATGGTCCACGCAGGTAACGGGACATTCTACCAAGCCCTTTTCGTAAAATTCATAGGATGAAAGGGCATCGAAGGTCTTGCAGTCTTTTATAAGCGGACGGATTATTTCGGACGCTTTTTTATATGTTTCTATGCTCTCAAGCGAGGGCTCGTCCGAAATATGAAAATATGTATTTTTGTCAATTCCTTCGCTGATAAGTGCCTCATGTATTGCGGCAATATACTGCTTTAAGAACGCTATATATTCCTTGCTGTCAGCGGCGGTGTGCCAGCCGAAAAGATAACTCTTTTCGCCGTTTTCCTCCACCATAATATTCGGGGCGCACTTTGCTCCCCATTGCGAAAACATATGCGCAATTTCATAATATTCTATGCCGCACTTTTTGCAAAGAGCAATAAAGCGGTGGAACTTATCAAATCCGAAGGTGTAGTTTTCTCCATCTTTCTTTATGTCTACAAGCTGAACGCAGGGGCGCGCGTGACCGATTGCCGTATCAAGTGGCGGTGTGTGAACGGGTACGAGAATCATATTCACACCGCTGTCTTTAGCTGCTTTTATATAGTTTTCTATGAGGCGCCAATGCTCCTCGGAATAGATTTCTACATTATGATAATCGGCTATACAGTCGGCATAAAACCACCTTGTGTAGATGAGCTTTTGCGGGGATATTTCCTCTCCCACTATTTCAATGGTCAGCTTCTTTTCAAAGAGATAGTTTTCCTTAAGAAGCACTCCTCTGCCATCCGCTTCGCGAAGTTTTATAGTTATATCATACTCGCCCGCGGCAACATCTTCGGGAAGATTTATTTCCACCCAGATACTCGATGCATTTATGCCTATACCCCACCAGTTTTCCCTTTCCGTAGCAGGCACAAGGATATCGGGCATAAGACCAGGCTCTTTATCTAAATAGTCAGTTTCAAAAGTCGCGTCAGGATTAGTTATCGGGCAGTCCATAACCGCATTATCAACATAAAAAAGCTTTATATAAGGGTTAAGCGGAGAATCAATTTCTATTTTACCGACTACACTCCTGCTCTCGCCTTCACGAAGCTCTTTTTTCGCCGCTATCTGATACGAAAATCGCTCTCCGCGAAGGAGAATATTCCTTTCAATTTCGGCATAATTCATACTGCTTGTCAATCTTACTTTTTCAAGAGAAGATATTTGCTTTACAATCATCATAATTTATCACCTTGTTTCATATTGCACAAAAAATGCCCCGTCCCCAAACTGCTCTTTGTTAAAGTCAAACCACAATACTTATATTACTTCCGCCTGTTTTTTCTTTCTTGACTACTATTTGTTTATCGATTTTATCTTTGAGTTCGCTTACATGCGAAATTATGCCGACGAGGCGATTTCCGTCAGCCAAAGAAGTCAGCGTTTTCATAGCGGTGGCGAGAGATTCTTCGTCCAGCGAGCCGAAGCCTTCGTCAACGAACATTGTATCAAGCCTGATTCCGCCTGCGGATGACTGAATCTCATCGGAAAGACCGAGAGCGAGCGAAAGTGATGCCTTGAACGATTCGCCACCAGAAAGAGTTTTTACGCTTCTTTCTGTGCCGTTATAATGGTCAATTACATCAAGCTCAAGTCCGCTTTGACTACGGTTGTTTTCGGCTTCTTTTCTGCGTTTTAATTCATATTGTCCGCCAGACATCATTAAAAGGCGCTTATTTGCTTTGTCGATAATTCTTTCAAAATAGTTCGTCTGGATATAGGTTTCAAGCATAACTTTTTCAACACCACTCAAATTACCATTTGCGGTATTTGAAAGTGCTTTCATCCAGGTCCATTTTTCTTCAACAGTTTTGATTTCGTCAAGCTTTTTAAGGATGTTATCAAGAGAAGATTGGTTAGAAGTTTTACGGCTATGCACTGTTTTCGACTTTGTATCAAGTTCTGATTGTTTTTCCTCTAAACCATTTTTTATTTCTTTCTCTTTTTCCAAATCCACATCCGTTCCATCGCCCAAACGCTTTAAGATTTCTTCTTTTGCAGTTTTCAATGATACAAGCTTTTCTTTATTGTCATTTACTGCCTTTAATGCCTCATCATAAGCATTTTGAATAGTTTCGGCTTCGTTATTCAAGGTGGTTATATGATTTTCAGCCACTGTCTTTGTTTCGAAGCTGAGCTTTGCTGTAAGTTCAACAATACGCTGTTCCAAAGCTTCATTTTCGATTGTTTTTGCCCTAACTTCATCCTTGATTCGATTTAATTCTTCCTTTGCTTTTTCAAGGGCGGAAATTTTTTGAGGTAAAAGTTCGTCAAGGCATTCCTTGCGCTCGATTTTAGCCTGAACTTCATTTAGTTTATTTTCGATTTCATCCATCAAAGAATCTATGTCTGATACTCTTACTTCAATAATAGACTTTGCATCATCCAAAGATGCATCACCTAAAAGCGACGATATTTCTTTTTTAACACTTTCTTCTTTTTCGTATGATGCACCTTTAAGTTTTCCCGCTTCTTCCCTTGCATTATTTGCGATAGCATTTGCATTATTCAGTTTGTCCTGAAGAGTGTCAAGTTCATCTTTTGTAGGAACATCAACGGGTTTTGTCGCTAACTTCGGATGCGAGGTAGAGCCACATACAGGGCAAGGCTTATCCATTTCCAAAGTTTCCGCAAGAATACCTGCCTGTGCCTCAAGGTAAATCCTTGTCTTTTCTTTCAGTTCAATATCCGCTTGCTCCGCGTTTTTTTGCTTTTGGGTATAAGAAGCTGTTGCTTCTTCATATCTTATGCGTTGCTTTTTCGCATCGTCAATATCTTTATCAAGCTTTTCCAATTTTGCTTTTATTTCTTCCTGCGTTTTCTTTTCGGCTTCAAGTTTAAGCTTCTCTTCACCGCTTTTTTCAAGAGTTTTTACTTCCTCTGTAAGCGCAGTTATTTCTTCCGTAAGATTTTCTATCTTGTCTTCAGTTTTTGCTATATTCTCGCTACTGCAGTTAATGAAAATCTTGTTTTTGTTGAGAATATTTTGTTTTTCTGAAAATTCATCATAATCAGGTAAAAGAGCTTTTATTTCCGCTGCTTTTTCTGTAAGTTTTTTAACTTCGGGAAGCTTTACTTCTTCAGTCTGAAGCTTTTCTTTTAATGCATTCTCTTTTTCGGATTCTATTTTTAAAGCCGCTTCGTTTTTCTCAAGGTCTTCTTTGGCTTTAGCAATGTCTTCAGCTTTGGTAATTTTGACTTTTACATTATCTAATTCCTTTTGCAGTTCTTCTTTTTCTTCTGAAAGTGCATTTTCTGAAGCTTCATCATCTGCAATAAGCTTCCTTAAAAGCTCCACAATTTCTTCTGTTGTCAGATCACC
>JAZRFX010000117.1:0-3043 GCA_045643845.1 Clostridia bacterium
ACGGCTTTACTGCGGTTGAGTTTATATGCAAGGTGCTTATAAACAACCTCGTTTACGAGTGAGCTTTTACCGCTGCCCGATACCCCCGTAACGCATACGAACTTGCCGAGCGGAATATCAACATTTATATCCTTAAGATTATTTTCCGCCGCCTTTATTACGGAGATTTTTTTGCCGTTTCCTTCACGGCGTACTTTAGGAACTTCTATCTTTTTCCTGCCACTTAAGTAGTCGCCCGTGACAGAATTTTTATTATTCATAATGTCTTCAACTGTTCCCTGTGCGATGATTTCGCCGCCGTGGATACCTGCGCCACGACCTACATCTACGATATGGTCGGCGGCAAACATAGTATCCTCATCGTGTTCAACAACGATGAGGGTGTTGCCCATATCACGCAGTTTTTTAAGGGCGTCGATAAGCTTGTTGTTATCGCGCTGATGAAGACCGATGCTCGGCTCGTCAAGAATATACAAAACGCCGACAAGTCCCGAACCAATCTGCGTTGCAAGACGGATTCGCTGTGATTCGCCGCCTGAAAGCGTGCCTGCGCTTCTCGACATTGTAAGATAGTCAAGTCCGACATTGTTGAGGAAGCCTATGCGGGCGTTTATTTCCTTTAAAATTTCTTCAGCAATCATTGCTTCCTGCTTACCGAGCTGAAGCTCGTCGAAAAAGTTTTTTGCTTTTTTGACGGAGAGTCCACAGACCTCATCAATATTTTTTCCGCCGACAGTTACGGCAAGACTCTCGGGACGAAGTCGCTTGCCCTTACATTCGCTGCAGGGGATTTCGCGCATAAGACCTTCAATTTCCCATTTTGCCCATTCGCTGTCCGTTTCGTCATATCGGCGCTGAAGGTTGTTTACGATGCCTTCAAAGGTCGTTTTATAGCGTGAAAGTCCGCGTTTTCCCATATGCTCGATTTCGATTTCGTCACTTCCTGTGCCGTAAAGGACTTTATCAATTGCTTCCTGCGGAAGCTCTTTCACGGGCACATTGAGGCTGAAATTATACCTTTTTGCAAGTGCGCGGAGTGTCGCATTCGCCATACTGCCGTCCTTTTCGGGAGCACGCCATCCGCTGACGGAGAACGCACCCTCAAGGATTGAAAGTTCATCGCTGATAAGCACAAGCGACGGGTCAACACGCTTTAAAAGACCGATACCGCTACACCTTGGGCACGCGCCCATAGGGTTGTTGAATGAGAACATTCTGGGAGAAAGTTCTTCCATACTGATTCCACAGTCTTCGCACGCGTAGTTACGGCTGAAGGAGAGCTCCTCCTCCCCGTTTAAAACGATGAGCGTACCGCCTGACTGATGAAGTGCAATTTCGATTGAATCCGCAAGTCGTGTGCGGATATCGTCGCGCACTACAAGGCGGTCAACAACGATTTCTATGTTGTGCTTTTTTTGTTTTTCAAGCTCGATTTCTTCGGATAAATCGTATATGATTCCATCCACTCGCACGCGGACATAACCGCTTTTGCGGGCATTTTCAAAAACCTTCTGATGCTCTCCCTTTTTTCTGCGGATTACGGGAGCGAGTATTTGCACACGGCTCCCCTCGGGAAGCGAGAGCACGCTGTCTACAATCTGGTCGAGTGACTGCTGTGAGATTACCTTTCCGCAAACGGGACAATGCGGTATGCCAACGCGCGCGTACAAAAGGCGCAGGTAGTCATATATTTCCGTAACTGTTCCGACGGTTGAGCGCGGGTTTTTATTGGTCGTTTTCTGGTCGATACTGATTGCGGGGGAAAGTCCCTCGATATAGTCAACCTCGGGCTTTTCCATTTGTCCTAAAAACATTCGTGCGTATGAGGAAAGCGATTCTACATATCGGCGCTGTCCTTCGGCATAGATAGTATCAAATGCAAGTGATGTTTTGCCGCTACCCGACACGCCCGTAAATACGATGAATTTATCGCGCGGGATTGTGAGATTTACATTTTTGAGGTTGTTTTCGCGGGCACCCTGAATTACGATTTCTTCTTTTCTCATTACATCACTTCCTTTTTCAATCTCTTTATGCGATCGCGGATTTTCGCCGCGTCTTCAAAGCGAAGTTCTTCTGCGGCGATTCTCATTTCGCTTTCGAGCTTTGCAATTACCTGATATACATTTGTTTCGGGAGCATCGTCAGTTTCGGTAACGGCTGAAATGACATCGCCGACAGCCTTGACGATAGTTCTGGGCGTAATGCCGTGCTCCTTGTTATATGCCTCCTGAATTTCGCGGCGGCGATTCGTTTCATCTATCGCGCGGCGCATTGAATCGGTAACGCGGTCGGCGTACATAATAACCTTGCCGTTTGCGTTTCGTGCAGTTCGTCCGATTGTCTGAATGAGGGAGGTTTCGCTACGGAGGAAGCCTTCCTTATCGGCATCGAGAATTGCGACGAGCGATACCTCGGGGATATCAAGTCCTTCACGAAGAAGGTTGATTCCTACAAGGACATCGAACACGCCAAGACGCAAATCGCGGACGATTTCAAGTCGTTCAAGAGTTTCAACATCGGAGTGCATATATTTTACCTTGACACCCATACTGCGGAGATAGTCGGTAAGATCCTCCGCCATTTTTTTCGTAAGGGTGGTTACAAGCACGCGCTCTTTTTTGTCGGCGCGCGCGAAAATTTCGGTCAGGAGGTCGTCAATCTGCCCCTCGATGGGACGGACGAAGACCTCGGGATCGAGTAGTCCTGTCGGGCGTATAAGCTGCTCGGCAGTGCTTTGTGAGTTATCGTATTCGTACTGCGCAGGAGTTGCGCTGACGAAAATTACCTGATTTATTCTTTCTTCAAATTCCGCAAAATTAAGCGGCCTGTTGTCAAACGCCGACGGAAGACGGAAGCCGTATTTAACAAGGCTTTCCTTTCGGCTGCGGTCGCCTGCGAACATAGCGCGCACCTGCGGAATTGTAACATGGCTTTCATCCACTACGAGCAAAAAATCGTCGGGGAAATAGTCCATAAGCGTATAGGGGGCGCTTCCCGCCTCGCGTCCGCTGATGTGACGCGAATAGTTTTCAATACCGCT
>JAZRFX010000118.1:0-6116 GCA_045643845.1 Clostridia bacterium
AAACGCGGTTACAGGGCGCAGGGTGTACTTGCGCCGATGCGCGAAACGCTCGCGTTTTCGATGATTGACATAACCCGTTGGCGCGGCGACAGACCGTTTTTAGATCCCTTCTGCGGCAGCGGTACAATCCCGATTGAAGCGGCGCTTTATGCAAAGAAAATTGCACCTGGTTTAAATCGCTCCTTCGTCAGCGAAAAGTGGCGCATAATGGACGAATCGCTTTACGCCGATGCCCGTGAGGAGGCGCGTGAAAACATCGATAATGAAATCGAGCCGATAATCTTCGCAAGTGATATTGACAAGGAAGCCGTCGCGCTTTCAATGGCTAACGCAAAGAGGGCAGGCGTTGATAAATATATTAAATTCTCGCAATGCGACGCTTCAAAAGTGCCGATTTTTGAGGAAAAGGGCGTAATCGTATGCAATCCTCCCTACGGCGAAAGGCTTATGGACAACACGAGCTGTGAAGCGCTCTATCGCAAAATCGGAAAGCATTTTTCAAAGTACGAAAACGCAGGAAAATATGTCCTGACGAGCCACGAAGGGTTCGAGGAGTGCTACGGCCGAAGTGCCGACAAGAAGCGAAAACTCTATAATGGCATGCTGAAATGTTATTTGTATCAGTATTTTAAGTGATTTTCGTGAATACCTTGTAACGAGGTGGTTTCATGAACGAAAAAACGAAAAAAATACTGATGCGCGAACTTTATAAAGGGGCGGTGGCGCTCACGATATTTATAGTCGTTTTCGCGCTTTGCTCCATTTTTCCAAATGTGAAGGAGTATGTAAAAAGCATCCTCACAAAAAACACAGATCTTAAAAAAGTGGCATCTCTTTTTATGGAAATTGCAAAGGAGATAGCCCCATAGGAGATAAATTATGATTAAAAATCTTGACAAAATCCTCTCCCGCGTGCAGAAGGCGACACACTACTGCGGCGGCGAGCTCAACAGCATTATGAAAAACCCCGAGGATGTACAAATCCGCTATGCGTTCGCATTCCCCGACACCTACGAAGTGGGAATGAGCCATCTCGGTATGAAAATCCTCTATCATATTTTGAACCAGCGCGAGGATACTTATTGCGAGCGCGTTTTTGCGCCGTGGATTGATATGGAGGAGGAAATGCGCAAGGAAAATGTTCCGCTTTTCACAAACGAAACGCACACTCCCGTACGCGAGTTTGATTTCCTCGGCATCACTCTCCAGTACGAAATGTGCTATTCAAATATCCTCAATATGCTTTCACTTGCAAATATTCCGCTTCTTGCAAAAGACCGAACCGAAGAAGATCCCTTCGTAAACGGCGGTGGACCTTGTGCATATAACAGCGAGCCGATTGCAGACTTCTTCGACTTTTTCGTTATCGGCGAGGGCGAGGAAGTAAACGAGGAAATTCTCGATGCCTTTAAAGAGTGGAAAAAAGAAGGCGGGAAAAGAGCCGACTTCCTCCGCAAAATTGCAAAGATTGACGGCGTTTATGTACCGTCACTTTACGATGTTTCCTATAACGAGGATGGCACAATAAAGGCGATGACGCCCAATTGTCCCGAGGCAAAGGAAAAGGTAAGAAAACGCATTATTTCCGACCTTGACAGCGTCGTTTATCCCGATAAATTCATCGTTCCCTTCTGCGACATCGTCCACGATAGAGCGAATATCGAGGTTTTCCGCGGCTGTATCCGTGGCTGTCGATTTTGTCAGGCAGGTATGATTTACCGTCCCGTCCGCGAAAAGAGTGCCGACACTCTCGTAAAGGATGCGTGCGCGCTCATAAACTCAACAGGCTATGAGGAAATGGGGCTTTCAAGCCTTTCTACAAGCGATTATACACAGCTTGAAGCACTTGCGGACAGGCTCCTTGAAATTACTGAAAATGAAAAGGTTTCGCTTTCGCTCCCGTCACTCCGCGTTGATAATTTCAGCCTTGATTTGATGGAGCGCGTGCAGAAAGTCAGAAAGAGCGGACTTACCTTCGCGCCCGAGGCAGGTAGCCAGAGAATGCGCGATGTTATAAATAAAAATGTATCCGAAGAAGACCTTATGAAGTCGGCAACTCTTGCTTTTGAGGGTGGCTGGAACAGCGTAAAGCTCTACTTTATGATTGGCCTTCCCTACGAGGAAAATGACGATATAAAGGGCATCGCCGACCTTTCCGAGAAGGTTGTTGACTGCTACTACAACAGTGAAAAAACGAATAAGAGAAGACCTGTCAGCGTAACCTTAAGCGTTGCAAGTTTTGTTCCAAAGCCCTTCACTCCTTTCCAGTGGGCGGCGCAGGACAGTATGGATACGCTCTATGAAAAACAGCTTTTCTTAAAGGAAAATATAAGAAATCGCAAGATAAGATACAACTATCATCAAAACGATATCAGCGTGCTTGAAGGCGTTTTTGCACGCGGTGACAGACGCCTTTCAAAGGTTCTTCTCCGCGCACACGAGCTTGGCTGTAAGCTTGACGGCTGGAACGAATGCTTCGACCTTGAAAAGTGGAATCAGGCTTTCGCCGACTGCGATGTTGATATGAATTTCTACACAAGAGCGCGCAGTTATGACGAAATCCTTCCGTGGGATATAATCGATATCGGTGTATCGCGCGAATTTATGAAAAACGAAAACGAAAAGGCAAAACAGGCGGCTACAACACCTAACTGCCGTGAAAAGTGCTCAGGCTGTGGCGCGGCGGCGCTTTGCAAAACCAAGAAGGGATGTGTGTGCTTTGAATAATAACTACTACCTTCGCTACGAAAAAACTGAAAAGACGAAATATGTTTCGCACCTTGATTTTGTAAGAATGTTCGGCAGGGCGATGCGCCGTGCACATCTTCCGATTGCATTTTCGGAAGGCTTTAACCCCCATCCGCTTTTAACATTTGCGCTTCCCCTTTCAGTAGGATATACAAGCGAATGTGAAATCCTTGAAATCGTACTTACCGAGGTTTTATCCCCCGAAGAAATCGTGGAAAAATTAAACGCGGTTTTGCCCGAGGGTGTGAAAATCCTCTCCGCCCATGTAGGCAAAAGCAATATGAAAAAGCTCGATGTCGCGCATTACGAGGTTTATCCCGAAAAGACTCCTTCAGGCGTGCTTGATTTTCTTTTGATGAAGGAAATTTTTATCGAAAAGAAGACGAAAAGCGGCATAAAGGAAGTTGACATCCGCCCCGATATCAAGGATATCAAGGTCGGACTCGGCAAAATCGAAATGATTCTTTCGGCCGGCAGTCGTGCGAACTTAAAGCCCGAGGTTGTAATCGCCGCGATGAATAAGTATATCGACGGATATAATAGTGGCGATTGTAAGTACCATAGAAAACAAATTTTTGACTTGGAAATGAATGTGATTTAAGTGAAAAAGCAAAGCTTTCTTCACGGGGCGGCGATACTTGCCGTCGCGTCGATACTATGCAAAATAATGAGTGCGGCGCTTAAAATTCCGCTTGATAGACTTTTTCTTCACGAGGAAGGAATCGGAATTTATCAGAGCGCGTACTCCATTTATAATGTCTTCCTCGCATTCTGCGTTACGGGAATCCCGATTGCGCTTTCGAGTATGATTGCAGGGAAGGATGACGAGGAAGCGGCAAATCTTACGCACTCAACCTCGGTTGTTATATCGCTTTTCGGCGTTTTTGCGGCGGCGATGCTCTTTCTCTTTGCGTCCCCGATTGCAAAAATACTCTCGGGCGGCAGCGAGGCAGTAAGTGCACCTGCTCTTATGGTGCTTTCACCCGCGCTTTTGGTTATGGGCATAATAAGCTCCCGTAAAGGCTTTTTCCAGGGCAAAAGCGTTATGACACCATCGGCAATCGGACAGCTCGGCGAATCGCTTGCCAAGGTAATCCTCGGAATAGGATTGTGCGCGAGTGTTGTGAACTTCGGCATATCCTACGGCGCGGCAGGAGCAATTGCAGGCGTAACGGTCGGCGCATTTGTTCAGGCGCTTGTGCTCCAGATTTTTTACGCGAAAACAAATAAAGTGCGCGGCACTTTTTCTATGAAAAAGGCGCTCGGCGTAATCAAAATATCAGTCCCGATGACGCTCGGCGCGTTTGGCTTTACCGCAGTAATGCTTCTCGATTCGCTTCTTGTTCCCAAGCTTTTGGCGAACATCGGTCAGGAGCTTCCCGAAAGACTTAAAATGATGGGTTATTTAACCCGTTCAATCACGATTTACAATCTCCCCGCGACGATTATTTCGGCATTTACTGCAAGTGCTGTGCCTGCGCTCGCTTATGCAAAGGCGAAGAATGACGGAAAGCTCGGCGAAAACTGTATCCGCGCAATAAAGCTCGTTTTCCTTGCGTCACTTCCGTGTGCGTTTGGAATGATGCTCTTTGCACGCGAGATTTTTGTGTTTGTATATTCTTCGGCAGGTTACGCATCGCTTCTGGCACTTTCGGGCGCGATGGTTATAATTATGCCCTATGTACAGACCACAACGGCGATGCTTCAGACAATGGGCAGGGTGTGGATGCCTATTTTCTCCACGCTCGGTGCAATTGTGCTTAAGGTCGTTTTAAATATCGTGTTTGTCCGCGCGTTCGGAATTGTTGGTGCGCCGATTGCGACAATTGTATCGTTCGCAGTTGCGTTCATCATAAATACAATCTGGCTCCATAAAATTACAAAGATGCAGGGTGCAGTAAAAGAAGTTTTGAAAATATTTGTATGCGCCGCGCTCTCCTGCGGCGGTGCGTGGGTTATCTATCGCTTTATCAGAACACCGCTTGCATTTCTTATCTGCCTCGCACTTGCGATAGTGGTGTATCTTGCGCTCATTTTCGCGTTTGGATGCATTACAAAGTCGGAACTTCTCGGAAAGGAGCAGTAAAATGCCAAAGAAGGATTTTTACGAATTTTGCGAAATAATTGAAAAGCTCCGCGCGCCTGACGGATGTCCGTGGGACCGCGAGCAGACTCACGAAAGCCTGAAAAAGCATCTTATCGAGGAGGCTTACGAGGCGGCTGACGCTATCGAGGAGGGCGACTATAACGCCATTGCCGACGAGCTTGGCGATGTGCTTTTACAAATTGTTATGCACGCGCAGATAGGGAAGGAAGAAGGCACCTTCGACATAAACGATGTGACAGACCTTGTTTCAAGGAAAATGATTGAGCGCCATCCACATGTTTTCGGCGATGTAAGTGTGAGTAGCAGCGAAGAAGTGCTCGATAACTGGGAAGAAATCAAAAAAGCACAGCGCGGACAAACGACAGTTTACGAATCAATGCAGTCCGTGACAAAATCGCTCCCTGCATTATCGCGCGCTCAAAAGGTAATAAAAAAGGCCGTAAAAGGGAATCTATATAATATAGAGGAAGAAACTATGGTAAATGAGGACGAGCTCGGCAAAGCGCTCTTCAACCTTTGTGCACTTGCCGTAAAGAGCGGAATTGATGCGGAGGAGAGCCTTATCTCATACACAAAAAAATTTATTAAAAATTTTGACAAAATTGAAGAAAACACTTGAATATAGCGGAAAATTATGTTATTATGAGAAAGACGAATAATGCGATGTAGTCGCAGAATTTATAAATTACATTCTTTAAGGAGGAAATACCATGAATAAGACAGAACTTATCGCAGCTATCGCAGCAAAGGCTGAACTCTCAAAGAAGGACGCTGAAAAGGCTCTCAACGCTTTCGTTGGCACAGTTGAAGAAGCTCTTAAGGCAGGCGACAAGATTCAGCTCGTTGGCTTCGGTACATTCGAAGTTAGAGAAAGAGCAGCTCGCGAATGCATCAACCCCCAGACAAAGCAGAAGGTTAAGGTTGAAGCTACAAAGGTTCCCGCATTCAAGGCTGGCGCAGCTCTCAAGACACTCGTTAAATAATTGACTTAAAACGAAACGGAACATCGTGTAATCGATGTTCCGTTTTTTCATTTTTACGGTCGTGATAAAGCAGCACAGACCGCAAAACGCGTGTTTGTGTATATATAAGTGCTTTTAACAACACATTTCACAAAGTGCCTTTGATTGTTCAGGGTAGAAATTCGCGTGGCGAATTTCGGAACTTATGCGTTTTGCTCTGCGCAAACTTCGCCTCTCGCTGTACTTATGTACAGCTTCGGATAACCCTTCGGCTCAGTTTGCACACTCTGCACTACTTT
>JAZRFX010000119.1:0-1622 GCA_045643845.1 Clostridia bacterium
TGAAAGCTATATTTCAGAAACAGGCGGGTAATTATATTACAATTTTGAATGGAATGCACCCGATTATTCGGAATCCTCATCTGTAAGAGCGGATGGAGAGGGCAACATACAAAGCTATGGAAAATACACAAAAAAAGTATCCCAAAAGAAGCTTCCCTCCGTTTCAAAGACGGAAATAATCGCTTTCGCGGACGCTTTTATAAAAAAGGCGCTTCCCGAAATGTATACCGACTCAACCGATGTGCTTGTATTTAACGAAAAATCATACAGCGCAGGCGGAACAATGCAGTATTCATTTACATATGAAAGACAGAAAAACGGCATTTCCGTAAAGGATAACATCGTATATGTTACAGTCGGAATTTCAAATGAGGACAAGCCATTTATCCGCAATATGTCGGCAAATCTTGACCTTAAAACTCCATTTGATACGAACAACACAGTAATTGAAAATTACGAGCAAAAATATATGGAAGAATTCCCCATCGAGCTTGTTTACCGCAACGAATACAACCCCGAATGGAAGGAAAAGGGCAAGAAAAAATACAACGGCGTACTCATCTATAGAATCCAGGATGCGAAAGAAGGGTTTATCAGCCTTGCTACAGGCGAAAAGGTTTCCGAGGATAAGTCGGGCGATGTAATATTCAAAGCGGAATCCTCCGATTCAATGGCAGGCGGTGCGCTTAACGATGTAAGTAAACCTGCTCTCACTCCCGAGGAGCTTGCGGAAATTACTGCAGTTGAGGGACTTTTAAGCGTTGCTGATATCGAAAAGAAGATAAAGGCACTTCCCTCAATAAAATTCCCCGCAGGTGTAAAACTTGAAGACAGTCAGCTTTCTAAAAACGACAGCGGAAAATATGTGTACAACCTTCATTATACAAATGATTCAGACGCCGACTATAAGTATGTTTCCATCAGCGTAAATGCAAAAAGCGGAAAGCTTTTAAGCTATTACCAGAGCGGAAATGATTATGGTTTGACAAGCTCTTTAAGTGAGTATCAAAAGAGCGTCGCAGACAAGAATATCGACAAATTCTTAAACGCTGCAGCCGAGGATGAATATGGCGAAACACGCCTCGATTATTGTAACGAAAAAGACGGATATCTTAATTCCTACTACTACCGCGTATTGGATGGCGTAAAGCATATCGGCGAAGGGATAAGGGTGACTTATGACGCGAAAAGTCATATCATAACAGGCTTTAATAATTCCTTTACTGATACGGGCTTTGCTTCTCCGCAAACTGCAATAATAGATAGCGAAGCATACAAAATACTCATAGATTATTCTCCCATTATAAAGACATATGTAAAGGTTGACGGAAAATATATTCTTTGCGCAACTCTTGAAAAATGGGGCGTAGTCCTCGAAGCGTTTACGGGCGAAATCAAAAACGCTTATAAAGAGCAAAATAACGCCTTTTCATACGGCGATATCAATGGTCATTGGGTAGAGGATGCGGCAAATAAACTTGCCGAAATTCAAATCGGCTTTGATGGCGGGAAATTAAATCCCGACGGAAAAATTATGCAGGAAGAATTTTTGAGATTTGTCGCAGCGGGAATATATGGAAAGTACTACTTTACATATGAAACCGAAGATCTTTATAATACCT
>JAZRFX010000120.1:0-8851 GCA_045643845.1 Clostridia bacterium
TTGATAAGGTATGTGCTTGTAATCTTCGCATCACCGAAACGAAGGTGAGAAACTGTAAGACCGCCTGACTTCTTTGAGTCGTAGTCAAAGTAAGCCTGTACATTCATATCGGTATGGTCACCGATAATCTTAACTGAGTTCTTGTTAGCACCAACTGTACCGTCAGCACCGAGGCCCCAGAACTTACAGCTTGTAATACCCGCGGGTGTTGTGTCGGGATTTTCAGTAATTTCAAGAGATGTGAATGTTACATCATCATTGATACCGATAGTAAATCTCTTCTTATCGTTGTTCTTGTAAACTGCGATAATCTGTGCAGGAGTTGTATCCTTTGAACCAAGACCATAACGGCCGCCGAAGATTTCTACATCCTTGAACTGGCTGTCACGAAGTGCTGCAACAACATCGAGGTAAAGGGGTTCACCGATGCTACCACATTCTTTTGTTCTGTCAAGAACGCTGATCTTCTTAACTGAAGCGGGAATTGCTTCGATAAGGTGCTTTGCGCTGAAGGGTCTGTAAAGACGAACTTTGATAAGACCAACCTTTGCGCCGTTCTTAACCATATAGTCAACTGTTTCCTGAATTGTATCGCAGGCACTACCCATAGCAACGATTACATGCTCAGCATCAGCTGCGCCGTAGTAGTTGAAGAGCTTGTAGTCTGTGCCGATTTCTTTGTTAACCTTGTCCATATATTCCTGGCAAAGGTCGGGAACTGCATCATAGAACTTGTTGTTTGCTTCCTTTGCCTGGAAGAACACATCGGGGTTCTGTGCAGTACCGCGCTGTGCGGGATGTTCGGGATTGAGTGAGCGACGGCGGAATGCGTTTACTGCATCCATATCAACGAGAGCCTTGAGCTGTTCGTCTGTCCAGCACTCAACCTTCTGATATTCGTGAGAAGTTCTGAAACCGTCAAAGAAATGAAGGAAAGGAACTCTTGATTTTATTGTTGTAAGATGTGCAACTGCGCCAAGGTCCATTGCTTCCTGAGGGTTAACTGAACAAAGCATTGCATAACCTGTCTGACGGCAAGCATCCCCGTCCTGATGATCGCCGAAAATTGAAAGTGCGTGAGAAGCAAGTGCACGCGCAGATACATTGATAACTGAAGGCAAAAGCTCGCCTGCTATCTTGTACATATTGGGAATCATAAGAAGAAGGCCCTGTGAAGCTGTGTAGGTAGTTGTAAGCGCACCCGCTGTGAGTGAACCGTGAACTGCACCTGCAGCACCACCTTCAGACTGCATTTCTGCAATTCTTACTGTTCTGCCGAACATATTCTTCTTGCCTTTGGCTGACCATTCATCAGTCACTTCCGCCATGTTTGAGGAAGGAGTGATGGGATAAATTGCGGCAACATCTGTAAACGCATAAGAGACATATGCGGCAGCGGTGTTACCGTCCATGGTTTTCTTCTGTCTTGCCATTGAAAATTCCTCCTTGAATATTAGATATAGAAATAAAACGAATTCTATTTACCCACTATTATATAACTTTTAAACTTTTTAGTCAAGCTCTAAAGAAAATTATAAGTTTTCGCTTGATATATCGCGGATAATTTCTTCTATTTCCTTTTTTGTATCCTCTATTTCCTTGATAAAAGATGCTGCGCTGATTCTTACTGCACCGCTTCCGAGGATAATAAGCTGTTCAAGATAGTCGCTTGTAGCAACCTGAACATGGTGCTTTTTTCCAAGCTCGTGCGCCGTCTTTTCTATATACGCGTCGGCAGTCTGAGCCTCCTTCGTATATACGACGGTGATGTTGTGAACCTTTTCTACCTCGCCACGGTTACCTTTTACCTTGTAGGCATCGAAAACCACAATCACTTCATACGGACGCATCGCTTTATATGCGCAGATGCGGTCGATAAGCATATTTCGTGCATCCTCGAGGCTGTCTTTTGCGATTTCTTTAAGCTCGTCCCACGCGAAAATGATGTTATAGCCGTCAACAAGAAGGTAGCCAGGTCCTTCCTTCTGCGCTGATGCGCGAGGTTTTTTCGGTGGAGCAACATCCTTCGGGGTACGCATAGCATTGTAGTTTTTACGCACTATTTTGCCGTAGGTACGCTCAAAAATTTCCATAAGCTCGTCATCGCCGTAAACTGCCTTTGTTTTCGGGCGAACGGGCGCGACAACTATTTCATCGGTTTTTTCGCTGAAAATACTGTCAAGGTGCATATATTCAGTTACCTGATGCCACGGCACATTGAAGCCTGCACCGTGCTCGCAGAATACGCTGTCGGCGCTGTTTTCGATATCGGCGTCACAGTTGTATCCGATTTCGGCAATTACCTCGTCGGAATTTACACATTCAAAATACCCCTTGAAAGAGCATGAAAGCGTGCCAAGTCCGTGGGTATAGCTTGTGACACTGCGCTGATATGAACGAATCTGACTTACGGGAGCGTAGCCCGTTAAGATGGCATTATTTTCCGCAATTTCAGGCGGATTTATACTTGCTCCCATTTTTTCAAGGTCGGTCATAGCTCTGCCGACTGAATCGGTCGGAAGGCTGAGTGTAAAGTCGTAATACGGTTCTAAAAGCACACTTTCACCGCAGCGGAGTCCGTGCCTTACAGCGCGGTATGTCGCCTGACAGAAGTCGCCACCCTCGGTATGTTTAAGGTGCGCTTTCCCTGATTTTAATGTGATTTTCATATCGGTAATTGCGCTTCCCGTAAGGACGCCGATATGCCTTTTTTCATTTAAATGAGTAAGAATAAGCCTTTGCCAGTTTCGTGCGAGAAAATTCTCATCGCAATCCGTTTCAAAGCGCAATCCTTCGCCTCTTTTGAGGGGTTCTAAAAGAAGGTGCACCTCGGCATAATGGCGAAGCGGTTCGTAGTGCCCCACGCCTTCAACCTCGGAAGCGATTGTTTCTTTGTAAATGATGCTTCCCTGCGCAAATTCCACTTCCATACCAAAGCGTTCGGCAAGAATCTGGCTTATAACTTCAAGCTGTACCTCTCCCATAAGCTGAATATGAATTTCGCCGAGAGCACTGTTATAGCTTGCGCGAAGCTGGGTTTCCTCTTCCTCGAGTTTCTTAAGTTTTGCAAGTGCAACACGCGGATCTGTTCCGTCTTTTAATATTACGCGGTAGTTGAACACGGGTTCGAGAGTAAGCGAGGGAGAATTTTTTTCAAAGCCTAACCCTTCGCCGCCTGACACGGCTGAAATTCCGCAAACGGCACATACATCGCCCGTAGTAACACTTGGCACACTTTTATATTTTGCACCTGAATATATGCGGATTTCGGCTACCTTTTCCTCGCCTATTTTATCGCGGACGGAGAGAGTTCCGCCCGTTATTTTCATATGGGTAAGGCGCGCGCCTTTTTCATCCTCGGAAATTTTAAATACGCGCGCTCCGAAATTTTCGTTTTTGTTTGCGTAAAGAGTGTATTTTTCGATACCGAGAAGGAGTTCACGGACTCCCTCGTTTTTAAGCGCGCTACCAAAATAACACGGGAATATTTTGCACTCGGAAATGGCATTTTTTATTTCGTCATCGCTTATCGCACCATTTTCAAGATAGGATGCACAAAGCTCCTCGCTGCACAGCGCCGCTTCTTCAAAAAAGGCTTCGTCCTCGTTCCCGAATACAACAAAACCACCTCCGAAAGCATTTTGAAGCTCGCGGAGGTTTTTGTCGGCATCAGCCGTTTCCATATCCATTTTATTGATGAACACAAATGTCGGGATAGAGTGCTCCTTTAAAAGCTTCCAAAGCGTTTTTGTATGACTTTGCACTCCCTCCGCCCCGTTTATTACGAGGATTGCCGTATCAAGTGCCCACAGCACTCTCTCGGTTTCAGCCGAAAAGTCAACATGACCTGGTGTGTCAAGCAGGGTTATTTGCGCGTCGGGCGTATTTATTACCGCCTGCTTGGAGAAGATTGTAATTCCTCTGTCACGCTCTATTTCATTTGTATCCAGAAACGCATCGCCGTGGTCAACACGCCCAAGACGACGGATTTCACCTGATGTGAAAAGCATCGCTTCGGAAAGGGTTGTTTTACCACTGTCAACATGCGCCAGTATTCCCAGAGCAATTTTTTTCATAGACTTATTTTCCTTAAATATTTTCTTTTTCGGCGGCTAATTTTTCTTTCCACTTTTTCTCGCGGCTGTTTATGATTGAGAAGAAGAAGATTACAAGTGCCACCGATGTTATTATCCACGAAATCGGATAAGAACAATAAAGCGGTACAAGGTCTTTCGGTTCGTTATACGGATAGAACATCCAGTTCATAAGAAGACGCACACCACAAGAACCGATAAGGCAAGTAAACATCGAGCGGCTTGCTATACCAAGTCCACGAAGTGAACCTGTTCCGATTTCCATAAATCCGCACAGGAACTGCGTTCCGCCTACTATTATCATTCTTTCGGCGCCAATCTTAATTACCTCTTTTGAGTCAACATATATTCCCATAAGCGGCTCGGCAAAAACGATAAGCACCATAGAAAGAGCAAATCCGAATATTCCTGACGCCGCAAGTCCTATCCAGAAACTCTTTTTAATTCTATCAAACCTTTTCGCGCCGACATTCTGACCTATGAATGCAATCATCGCGTGGAAGAACGCATTAATTGCAACATAGTGTATATTTTCAATACTGCTTGCCGCACCGTTTGCACTCATTGTGGCTGGGCCGCAGGAATTGATTGATGACTGAATGATAACGTTTGAAAGCGAGAAAATTGATGACTGAATTCCCGCAGGAATACCTAAAAGCAATATTTCGCGAAGTTCGTTTGCGTGGAACTTTATCTTTCTGATACTGAGTTTCACGCCCTCGTCAAATTTTCTGAGAGCTCTTACAACAAGTGTTGCAGCCAGAAGCTGTGAAACAATTGTAGCTATGGCCACACCTACTACGTCCAACTTGAAAACTATAACAAAGAGAAGGTTCAACAAAACCTTGAGAAGCCCTGATATAGCAAGGAAGTATGTAGGACGTTTTGAATCACCAAACGCACGCATTATAGCACTACTGAAGTTATATACAAGTGTAGCGGGAACTGCGAGGAAGTACAATTTCATATAAAGCGTTGCACTGCCGAGAACTTCGGGAGAACACTTCATCCATGTGAGAATGTTTTTTGCCATTAACATACCCATTACAGTAATGATAAGGCCACCTACAAGACATACCGCAATAGCCGTATGCATCGCCTTTTCAACACCCGACTTATTGCCTGCGCCGAATTTTCGCGCGACAATGACGTTCGTCGCGGACGACATTCCGATAAATACATTTATCATAAGATTTATCGCGGGAGTTGTGGATGTTACCGCTGCAAGACTTGTCTCGCTGGAGAAGTTACCGACAACAGCCATATCAATCGCGGTGTAAAGAGCCTGAAGAACACCTGCAATAATAATCGGTATCGTGAATTTTATAAGTGTTGTGAAAATGTTACCCTGTGTCATGTCAACTGTATGTTTTTTCATAACGGGAACCTCTTTCTTTTTTTCATTCTTCGCCTTCATTATACTCTTCGATTTTCCTAAACACAAGGACAATTTCAAAATATTTTGTGTCATTTTTTTACTTAATGAAAAATGCTGTTCCTATATGGCGAAAAATTCTTTTTTTGCAGAGGTTCTTTTGACAAAAAACGCCTCCCGCAAAATGCTAAAATTCATTGTAAGAATTTTGAAAGGATGATTTACTAATGAGTAGTTTTTCGCCAAAGCCTCTTTTAAAACGGAGCAGTAAAAAACGAAAATTCACAACTGAGAAAAAGGAAAAAGTCAAGGAATATTTGCTGAAAAGAACGGTCCTTGAATGTATATGCGCATTTTTGCTTGCACGGACCTCGCTTATCGGAGGCGTTTCCCCGCTGGGATTTTCATTTTTTGCGGCTAATTTCCCGATAAATGCCTCGTATCCGTGTGCGCTTGCGCTTATTCTCGGACTTATTTTGTCAGGCAAAGGACTTCTTTATATCGGCAAATACATAATTTCGCTTACTCTCTTTGCGCTGATATGGGAAAGGTTTTTACCTGAAAAGCATAAAAACGCCCGTGTTTCGGCTGTACTGGCATCGCTTTGTCTTCTTGCCTCGGGGACATTTCTTCTTTTCGCTGACATAACTTTCGGCGGATATCCGCTTATGTATGACAGTATGGTTTTGATTATTGAGTGTGCGACGCTGTGGCTTTTTACAAGAGCGTACAATATTGCCCTCGGACTTTTTTCAACCCTGGTGGGAAGGCGCCGCCTTACTGCCGAGGAAACTGTTTCAATTGCACTTTTCGCAGGCGGTGTTATCTGCGGACTTGGTGGAATAAAGCTCGGTTTTTTCTCGCTTTCGGGGGTTTTATGCGTTTTCTTCGTTCTTCTTTTCGCGCTTCGCTTCGGCAGTCTTGAAGGATGCGCATCGGGCATTATTATGGGCGTTGTCTACTGCCTGAGCCAGGGAAGAATTACTGTCGGCGCCGCCTCGTTTGCGCTCAGCGGTCTTTGCGCAGGGTATTTTTCAAAATATGGAAGATGGTCGGTATGTGTTTCGTTCATCATTACAAATGCGGCGGTGACTATACTGTCAAATGGCTCTACCGAGGTTCTTATAAACTTGATGGACGCGGTTGTGGCGGCGTTTTTGCTTTACTGCATTCCCAAAAAGGTTTTTGATGCGTTGGGGGGATTTTCGCCTTCTTCTCCCCCTGCAATAAAGCTCGTCGCAAATAAGCTTCATAGCGCGGAGTCCACAATACAAAAGTGCGAAAAAAGCTTTCGTCATATGTTCGAGCTTCGCAACAATGAAGAATATAACACGCTCCTTCTTTACCGACGCACGGCGAGAAAAACCTGCGGAAACTGCGGACTTCGTAAATATTGCTGGGGACGCGACGCAAAGGCAACGAAGGAGTCAATGGATACACTATGTAAAATTCTTGCCGATGGTAAAACTGCGCCACCCGAAAATGCGCCCTGCCATTGTCTGCGTAAAGAACAATTTGTATGCGAATTTTCAAGGATGTTTGAAATCTATAAAAACGACTGCGTTTGGACTGAAAAAATAGGTCAGCTCCGTGGAAATACTTATTCCACTTTTTCCGCTGTTTCAGGGATTCTTTCGCTTTGCAGGGACAATATCCTCGCCGAAAGCGAATGCGACAGCATTATGGCGGACAACCTCCGCATAAAATTGCGCAAGGAAGGAATTTCCGCGCGTGAGGTTTTTGTCACGGGAAAAGACGATGACACCGAAATTATGGTAACCCTTGAAAGCTGTGGCGGATTCGGAAGATGTGAAAGCGCGGTGTGTAAGGTGCTTGAAGAGGTGATTGGAAAATCCTTTGTCCGTACGGGGGTGCGAAGCTGCGGAGAGTGCTGTGCCACTTATGTTGTGAAGCCGTCGTTTTCCGTCACTACCGCTGTTGCGAGCGCCGTAAAAGCAAAAAAGAAAATAAGCGGCGACCACGCAACCTTTACGCTGATTGACCGCCATACATACGCGATGATACTTTGCGACGGAATGGGTAGCGGCGAAATCGCCCGCGAGGAAAGTAAGACCTGCTCCAATCTTCTCCTCTCTCTTTTAAGTCACAAGGTCGATGTTGAAACTGCAATAAATATTATAAACTCGATGCTTTTGTGGACTTTTTCAGGAAGCGTTGCGGCGATTGATTTATGCCTGATAAATCTTGATAATGGTACCTCTAAAATATATAAATGCGGAGGCGTAGGAAGTTATGCAAAAATCAAAAATTCCGTTTCCAGCATTTCCTCGCCCACGCTGCCGCTCGGCTCTTTTTCAAGCTGTGATATGGAAGTTTTTTCCGTCGATTCTGAAAAAGGAAGTATGCTTGTAATGGTATCTGATGGTGTTGTTTCTTCGGATGGTGGAAATAATCGAATTGCGGAAATCATAGAAAAATATGAAGGCTGTGAACCACACGAGCTTTCGCAGTTAATTTTATCTTATGCGAAAGAGTCTTCCGATTCTATGCCAAACGATGACCTGACAGTTATGTCGGCATATATTGGATAAAATGGTATAAATTCACGCAGGTATGTCAATAATCAAGAAAAGAGGAGTTGATAAAATGAGCAATAACACCCGTAAAATAGTCGTTTTGAACAAAATTGATTCTCCGCGCATAGAACAGGCTATTTTTATACTGCGTGATGAATCCCCGATAAGCGAAACTGATGCCGTTACCGAAGCGCAGCGGATTGTTGAAAATTACATTCAGTCACTTTCCGCGCCGCCATCTCCTCCGCGTAAAAAATCCCGTTCTAAATTTATGTTCGGTATGGCGGTTTATACCTTTGCAACGGCATTTTTAACTGCGTATATAATGATACTTATCCGATAAAATCACGCAAATTCCAATACAAGTAAAAAAGCGATACATTCGATTGAATGTATCGCTTTTTCTTATAAAGTTAAAAGGTATCTGTAAAGCATTATTACAGTTTCCGCACGGGTGGTATAATCCTGCGGACGAAGGCTTCCTCCGTCGCCGCAAACGATGCCCATTCCGCTCAATATTGCGCAGTAACCGATTTTACCTTCTGAAAGAAGATTTCCGTCGGCAAACTCCACCTTGTAGATGTTTTCAAGCCTTGCTACTTTTTCAAGTCCTGCCATACGGATAAGAAATACAAATGCATCTTCACGGGTGATGTTTGCGTCGGGGCTTTTTTCTTCTTCGCTTATTACATTGTTTCGGATTAAGGTATTATAAAGATCTTCGGTTTCATATGTAAAGTAGTACTTTCCATATATTCCCGCTGCGACAAATCTCAAAAATTCTTCCTGCATAATTTTTCCGTCGGGATTTAATTTCCCGCCATCAAAGCCGATTTGAATTTCGG
>JAZRFX010000121.1:0-1174 GCA_045643845.1 Clostridia bacterium
GATGCACGACGGCGAAAGCGTTTCGTCAAGTCGTATAAGAAAACTTCTGGCAAACGGCGAAATAGTTCTTGCAAATAAGCTTTTAGGAAGAAACTTTTTCATAAATGGAACTGTTTCCGAGGGCAAAAAGCTCGGAAGGAAGCTTGGTTTCCCTACCGCCAATGTATTTTTTGAGAAAAATACTGTCCACCTCAAAAATGGCGTTTATAAGTCGCTTATCACTATTGATGGAGAAAGCTACACGGCTATTACAAATGTCGGTACAAACCCCACAGTTTGCGACAAAACGCTTCGCTCGGAAACATATATTCCCGATTTTGACGGCGACTTGTACGGAAAAGAAATCAGGATTGAATTTTTGGATTTCCTCCGTCCCGAAATCAAGTTTGAGAGTGTTGAAAAGTTAAAAGAACAAATAAGCGAAGATATAAAGAGGCTGATTTTATGAAAACAGGTCTTGTTTTAGAGGGTGGTGCAAGCCGCGGTTACTTTACCGTGGGCGCACTCGATGCCCTGATTGATATAGGTTTTAAGGCTGATTTACTTGTCGGCACATCGGCAGGTATTGCAAACGGCGTTTCATTCGTTTCAAATCAGCGCGGCCGAGGTCTTAAGATAGGTCTTGAATACCTCAACGACAAAAGATATATGGGTATGAAGCACCTTCTTAACCCCAAAAAGCGTAGCTACTATAATGTTCAGTTTGTGTTTGGTGAGCTTCCCAATAAGCTCGTTCCTTTTGATAAAGAGGCGTTTGATAAGTCAGGCTGCAAGGTTCTTGCGGCGCTTACCAATATAAAGACGGGCAAATGCGAATACCACGAGGTTCAGAGCGAAGATAAGGAATGGAAGGTTGTCGTGGCGAGTTGCTCTCTCCCGATACTTTTTCAACCCGTTGAAATTGGCGGCGAGCTTTATATGGACGGCGGTATTACCGAGCCTATCCCCTTTCAGAAGGCGCTTGACGAGGGCTGTGATAAAACTGTTGTAATCCTTACGCGCGAGCGCAGTTATGTAAAGGAAGAAGAAGCGGCACTCGGCATAAGCGGATTTTTGTACAGGAAGTATGAAGGTCTTAAAAAGGCTCTTGGTACTCGTACCGAGATGTATAACGAAAGGCATCACAAGCTCCTTGAACTTGAAAAAGAGGGCAAAATAATACTGATTGCGCCCG
>JAZRFX010000122.1:0-1458 GCA_045643845.1 Clostridia bacterium
GATATAGAAAAAATGAAAAAAGCATCGCTCCATCTTCTTGGGAAGCACGATTTTCGCGGCTTCAGTTCACTCGGCAGGATTAAAAAATCCACCATACGAACTATTAACTTTATAGAAATTGAGGAAAATGATAACCTCATAAAAATCAGAATCAACGGCGACGGATTCCTTTATAATATGGTCAGGATTATCGCGGGAACACTCTATCAAATCGGATGTGGAGACCTTGACGAAACTGTTATAGAGGAACTCTTTGAAACAAAAATCAGGGAAAAGGCAGGCGTAACACTTCCTGCGTCAGGACTGCGCCTTGTAAAGGTTTACTACTGATATGGGAAAAGAAATAGAAATCAAAATAGATTCGCGCCTGCACGGGCATCGAATTGAATATGTCCTTGAAAAGGAACTTAAAATATCATCCTCGCTGATAAAAAGGCTGAAAAGACTGCCTGATGGAATAATGCTGAACGGCGTTCGCGCCACGGTTGTTGAAAAGGTTTCCGAGGGCGATATCCTTTCAGTTAATATTAAGGGTAGAGAAACGGGGAATATAGTCCCTGCAAATATCCCCATAGATATAATTTGGGAGGATGCAGACATTCTTGTTTTAAATAAACCGGGGAATATAAGTGTTCATCCCTCAGGAAATCATAAAACCGACACCCTTGCAAATGGTATTATATATCATACTGGCAGTCGAGAGGCTGTACATATAATAACCCGTCTTGACCGCGAAACTTCAGGCGTTGTGCTTGTTGCGAAAAATCCGCAGGCAGCGGCAATACTGACGGACGATATGAAAAGCGGAAAAATCAAAAAGGAATATATAGCAATTGTCAACGGCGTACCCGAAGTTTTAACGGGCGAGATTGACGCCCCGATAAAAAAGAAGGACGAAAAGTCCTCTTTGCGCTGTGTCGCGGACGATGGAAAACGCGCCATCACTTTATACAGCGTAGCTGAAAAGACGGATAAGTTCGCGCTTGTGAACCTTTATCCCTTTACAGGCAGAACGCATCAGTTAAGAGTGCATTTGAGTTATATCGGTCACCCAATATACGGCGATGGTATGTATGGTGCACCGCAAATCGGAGAAAGAGTAAGACTTCATTGTTACCGAATTGCTTTTACTCATCCTATAAAGGGAGAGAAAGTTACATTTACCGCAGATATCCCCGAAGATTTTAAAGGGATTATTAAATCGTGAACAGGAGTGAAAAAATGAATATTACAATTCGCAAAATGACACAAAAGGACAAGGGCGAAGTATTTGAAATGATGAAAATCTTTTATCATTCTCCCGCAGTCCACACAAACGGGTCGGATGAAATATACACCGCCGACATCGAAAATTGCATAAACGACAATCCCTATCTTGAAGGCTACATCATCGAAAACGAGGATGGCATACAAGGCTACTCAATGCTTGCAAAGAGCTTTTCAACCGAGTTTGGAAAG
>JAZRFX010000123.1:0-3168 GCA_045643845.1 Clostridia bacterium
AACGCCTCGGCCACGCACTTTCTATGTACGACGCGGTAAGAATTGACCATTTCCGCGCGTTCTCGGCGTACTGGTCAATCCCCGCTGAAGAAAAGGCAACCGAGGGCAGATGGGAAAAGGGTCCAGGTATTGAATTTTTCAACGCACTTAAAAAGGTTTATCCCGATGCAAATATCATCGCCGAGGACCTTGGCGACATTGACGACGATGTGCGCACACTCCTTCGCGAAACCGATTTCCCCGGAATGGGAGTAATGCAGTTTGCGATCATTACGGATGACGACACTCCCCATCTTCCGCACAATTATACAAAGAAAACCATCGGCTATACAGGTACGCACGATAATAACACTCTCCTCGGCTGGCTGTGGGAAAGCAGTGAAGGTTGTCGCAACTACGCGATGCGCTACTGCGATTTTAACGGCGACTGGGGACAGGGCGGTCCGTACAGCGCCTCCATCCGCGCACTTATCCGCACGCTGTGGCGCAGCGGTGCACTTATCGCAATCGTGCCGATTCAGGATTTGTGTGGATTCGGTGGCGATACATCGATGAACCACCCGGGCGTTGCTGAAGGTAACTGGTGCTTCAGAATTACCGACGAAGCACTTTCATCCGTTGATAAAGAATTTTACAAAACCCTCAACGGACTTTATAAAAGATATTCGATGAAGTAAGAAAAGCACCGATTTCGGTGCTTTTCTTCGCAGTAAAAATATTTTTCAAAAAAGGCTTGACTTTAGCGCGGTAGAGTGGTAATATAATAACACAACGAACAAATAAAGGAGTTTTTGAAATGAAAAAATTATTAGCAATCGTACTTACACTTGCACTTGCAGTTACAATGTTTGCTGCTTGCGGCGAAAAGAAAAATGCTGCAGAAGACACAACACTCGTTATTGCAAAAGAACTTACAAGCGAAGAATATGGTATCGCTTTCAGAAAGGGTTCCGACCTTACAGCTGCTGTTAACGGCTATATTGATGATCTCAAGGCAGACGGCACTCTCCCTGCTCTTGCAGAAAAGTATCAGCTCACACTTTCTGAATCAGCTCCCCTCGAGGAAGAAGAAGCAATCCTTAATGATATAGAAGAAATCAAGTCAAAGGGCAAAATGATTATCGGTATCACCGATTACGAACCCATGAACTACAAGGATGATAAGGGCAACTGGACAGGCTTTGATACAGAATTCGCTCTTGCAGTATGCGAAAAGCTCGGCGTTGAAGCTGAATTCGTTGAAATCGACTGGGACAACAAATTCGTTGCACTTGAATCAAGAGTAATCGACTGTATCTGGAATGGTATGACAATTACTGATGAAGTTCTCAAGAATACAAGCTGTACAAAGGCATATGTAAAGAATGCACAGGTTGTTGTTATGAGCAAGAGCGCTGCAGAAGAATACAAGGATGTAAAATCTATGAAGGATCTTACTTTCGCTGTTGAAGCAGGTAGCGCAGCTGTTGGTGCAGCAAAGGATAACGGCCTTGAAAATGTTGTTGAAGCAGGTACACAGACAGACGCATTCCTCGAAGTTAAGAGTGGTTCTTGCGATGCATGTATCATTGACCTTACAATGGCTAATGCAATGCTTAAAAAGTAATTAAAAGCTAAAACTTTTTCGGAGCAAAGGCAGTAAGCGTAGCTTATTGCCTTTCTCTGGTGTTATGAGGTAATCTATGTTTTCTAACCAATTTATTGAAGTATCTTTAAAATTGCTCGAGGGGTTTGGAGTAACGCTTGAGATTTTTTTGCTTACGCTCGCGTTTTCACTCCCTCTCGGTCTTATAATAAGCTTTGGATCTATGAGCAAATTTGCTCCCATCAAATGGCTTACTAAAACTTTTGTATGGATAATCCGCGGAACTCCTCTGATGCTTCAGCTCATCATTATTTACTATGGCCCCGGACTTGTCGGAACATGGGCAAGCAAGATGATAGCGCAGGGAGTGTATTCGGGCGCCGTTATAAACTGGCTCTCTACCTGGCGTGTTTTTGATAGATTTTTTGCAGTAATACTTGCATTTGTTATAAACTACGCCTGCTATTTTTCCGAAATATACCGTGGCGGAATCGAATCAATCAGCAAAGGTCAGTATGAAGCAGGTCAGGTGCTTGGTCTTACCAAATCGCAGGTATTTTTCAAGGTTGTTTTGCTTCAGGTGGTAAAGCGCATAGTTCCCCCTATGAGTAATGAAATTATTACTCTTGTTAAGGATACTTCTCTTGCCAGAACGATTATGGTTTATGAAATTATCTGGGCGGCGCAAAAATTTGCCAAGAGTGACGGTCTTATATGGCCTCTCTTCTACACAGGCATATTCTATCTCGTGTTCTCGGGCCTTTTGACACTTCTTTTCGGCTACATAGAAAAGAAAATGAGTTATTTCAGGAGTTAACGCCATGGCAATATTAGAAGTTAAAAACATAGTTAAAAATTTTGGCAAAATACAGGTTCTCAAGGGTATAGACTTCTCTATGGAAAAGGGCGAGGTTGTCGCAATTATCGGTTCATCGGGTAGCGGTAAGACAACGCTTCTTCGCTGTATAAATTTCCTTGAGGAAGCAAATAAAGGACAAATTTTCGTTGAGGGAAAGTGTATCTATGACGGCGAAAGCACCGAGAAACGCACCCCTGCCCAGATTCGTGAAAGTCAGCTCAATTTCGGGCTTGTTTTCCAGTCCTTCAACTTGTTCCCGCAGTACACCGCGCTTGAAAATGTAACGCTCGCTCCCAAGCTTCTTGCGAAAGAGCGCCCCGATTACAAAGAAAATAAAAAGGCAATTATGGGCGAAATCGAGGAAAGCGCAAAGGCTCTCTTAAAGCGCGTAGGTCTTGAGGATAGAATGGAAAACTCCCCCTGTCAGCTTTCAGGCGGACAGCAGCAGCGAGTATCAATCGCGCGCGCACTTGCACTTAATCCCAAGGTTTTGTTCTTTGACGAGCCTACAAGCGCACTTGACCCCGAGCTTACGGGAGAAATCCTGCGCGTTATCCGTGACCTTGCAAGCAAGGATGTGACGATGGTTATCGTTACTCACGAAATCGAATTTGCGAGAAATGTTGCAGACCGCGTTATCTTTATGGCGGACGGCGTCGTGCTTGAGGATGGCACTCCCGAAGAAGTGCTCGACAATCCCAAGAATGAAAAGACAAAACACTTT
>JAZRFX010000124.1:0-3011 GCA_045643845.1 Clostridia bacterium
AAAACATCGTCGACGGGGAAAGGATTTCCGTAAGGTCCGCGGATTGTTATCTGCTGACCTACTTCAGCCTGATGGAGCCACTCGGTTACGCATCCGCATTTTTTGATGGAGAATTCCATATATTCCTCGTTTGTGGGAGAAGATGTGATTGAGAACATCGCCTCGCCCACTCCCGGAACTGAAAGCATAGCACACTGTCCAGGACGGTGGTCAAATGCTTTTTTGCCGTCAGTAGTTACTACTCTGAAGGTCTTGATATCAGGAGTATCAATGCGGACATCAGTTATGACACCGATTTTTGGAATTAAAGTTTCTTCTCTGTTATTCACGCATCTACCCCTCCGATCTTTTTCATTACTTTAACAATATTCATAGATATAGGACATTTTGCAAGACATCTTCCGCAACCTACACAGCTGAAAAGTCCCTCGTTATTTTCGGGATAGTAAACAAGCTTGTGCATAAATCTCTGACGGAAGCGTTCTTTTTGTGTAAGACGGTTGTTTCCGTGAGCCATTTTTGTAAAGTCTGAATACATACAAGAGTCCCAGCATCTGAATCTTATTACGCCGTTACCTGTGTTGAAGTCCTTGATGTCATAGCACTGACAAGTGGGACATACGAAAGTACAGGTTCCGCAACCAAGACAGCTCTGCGAAAGCTCATCCCAAGCGGGACTGTTAAAGAATTCGTCTGTCTTGTTTCCGCCGAAAGCATTTGTTGTAAGGTCTTTAAGCGGAAGCTTATCCATAATCTTTGAAATCTTTTCTTTTTGCTCATTTACCTTTGTATCATCACATTCTTCAGTAAGAGCGGAAAGCTTTTCCAAAAGGGCTTCGCCCTTCTTTGTGTTGGCTTTAAAGAAGATTTCATCCTGGGTGTTCCAAGTTGTAATATCTCCTTCGGGTTCTTCGGGAGCAATGCCGAAAGTCTTACAAAAACATGTTTCTGCAGGCTTTGTACAAGCAGTTGAAACGATGATACCCTTTTCGCGTCTTGAAGCATAGTAGCTGTCAACGGGTTCTGAAAGGAATACTCTATCCAAAATTTCAAAGCTTTTCACATCGCAAGCGCGCACGCCGAAGATAACGAAATCTTCAGTTTCGCTTCTTGTGTCGATTACTTCGATGTTTTTACCCTCGGTTTTAAATTCCATAAGGTTTTCCATCTGCGGGAAGAAGAAATCTTTAGGACTTCTTACAGTGTTGAGAGCATCGCTCCACAAAACACCGTTTTCCCACTTTTTATAAACGGCGCTGCCATCCTTATCGTCAGATGGAAGGTAGAGCTTGGCAGCTTTTGAAATTTCCTCAAAAACCAAATTTATTTTTTCAAGGGAACATTTACGCATCAATATCCCTCCTGTCAAACACTTCACCAGGCTCTAAATCCTCGGTAGTATAGTCTACGAGAGGTGCTCTTGAGCCAACCTCTTCCCCTGCCTGATATTCGCCGTAGAATTCATTGATATCCTTTATGAACTTACGGTTGAGAAGATGAAGCGGAATATTTTGCGGACAAACTCTTGAACATTCGCCACAGTCAGTACAACGACCTGCAACATGGTATGCTCTTATAATATGGAACATCTTTTCTTCAAAGCTGTTTGCAGGAGCTTTATTTTCAACGCCTGATGCAGGATTGTCAAACACGCACTTTTCACAAGTACAAGCAGGACAAGCATCACGGCAGGCGTTACAACGAATACATTTTGAAAGTTCGTTCTGCCAGAAGGCGAATCTTTCATCGGGAGTCATAGCTTCAAGTTTTGCTACTTCGTCAAATCTTTTAGATTCAAGCACTTCTCCCTCTTCGCCTAAAAGCTCGTCATAAGCAACATGCTTTTTACTCTTGCAGTTTTCGCAACGCTCTAAAAGAACATCTTTTACGGGAACTGCAATAGGCTTTTCCTCATAAATTGTTGTAACAAGAAGGTTTTCACCGTCTTCTTCAATTTTGCTGATTCCTTCGCCTGTAACTTTCTTAACCTTTGAAATATCAGCCATTCCTTCGCAAGGAATACCTACTGCATATACTTTTTCACGGTCGAAGCGATGCTCTGTAAGAAGCTGATTAAAGCTATAAGTATCGCAAGGCTTCAAGAAAACAAGGATTTTTCCTTCAAATCTATCTGTCTTTGAAACGAGATACTTCGAGAAGTTAGCTCCGCAAAAATCGCTCCAAACGAAGTTTTTCTTTATTTCTTCTTCCGTCTTGAACATAGCAGGAGTTACATCGTAATCGAATTCGCCCTTACTCCATCCGAGAACGGCAGTGACAGTGCCGTCAGCAAGCAGAGAAACTGCTTTATCAATCAACTGATTCTGTGTTATCTTTTGCATCGCAGATCCTCCAATCTCTTATTTTCTCCGAGTGCTACTACCTTTTCTACAAAGTCATTCATTGTAGCGGCGAATTTAGCACCTTCAGCCCCAGAAACCCATTCAACACGGGTACGCTCTTTCTCAATACCGAGGAAATCAAGCATTGAGAAAAGTGCAGCCATTCTTCTGCGTGTATAGTAGTTACCTGATGTGTAATGACAGTCCCCAGGGTGGCAACCGCATATAATAACGCCGTCCGCACCTCTCTGGAATGCGCGGAGAACAAACATCGGGTTAACACGACAAGAGCAAGGAACTCTTATAATTTTTACATCTGCGGGATAGTTAAGACGGTTGTTTCCTGCAAGGTCAGCACCTGCATAAGAACACCAGTTGCAGCAAAATGCAACGATTAAAGGCTTTTTTTCATTTACTTGCATATTGCGTCCACCTCCGCCATAATTTGATTGCTTGCAAAGCCGTTTAAGTCCATAGCACCGGACGGGCATGCAACCGTACATGCACCGCAGCCCTGACATACTGCAGGATTTACCACGGCAACACGTCTGATTTTTGTCGTTCTGTCCGGCATACGGAATTCCTTATCTTCATACGTAATTGCACCGTATGCACAAACTCTTTCGCACGAAGAACAGCCGTTACACATCAGCTCATTGGAATGTGCGA
>JAZRFX010000125.1:0-3889 GCA_045643845.1 Clostridia bacterium
TTGGCGGCAATAACGCTGCTCATATGCTTGGGAGTTACCTCTGCGCCTATTTTATGATAAATAATTTTGATTATTTCTTCGAAAGTGTATTCGCCAAGACGCGGATCTATTTCGGGTATGGTAAACATTGCGAAATTGCGAAGCGTTTCGGTAGGATAGAGATTTCGAAGGTTTACGGGGATTAAAAGCTTAATTCGTTTTTGCTTTTTGGGAGAAGGAGTCTTTTCCTTCTGCAAATCCAGAAGCGCCTTCATCATTACGGCACTTAAAAATATTGTAAGAGTTGCGTTATATTCGTGAGCCTTTTCTATAACATCCTTGACGGGCAGTTTGAAGCAGGTAAGATTTAAAAATCCTTTTTGTTCTATAGTACCGCTCATACGCCACGCATTGGTATCCTTTCGGGACTGCGGAACATCGCCTGCAACCTTTAAGAAGTGGTCTTCAAGTTCTTTTTCGTCGGGCTTTTTCCTTCTGTCAATTATTCCGTCCTCCAAAGGAACTACGATATTATATTTTTGTTCAAGATATTCGGCGAGCAGGTTTTTCAAAAATTTAAGAGCACCCGTTCCGTCGGTAAGAGAATGGAAAAATTCTACCGCAATACGGTTTTTATACACGAGCACGCGAAAAGCGCACGCGCGCATTTCTTTCCTGCTCATAAAAGTAAGCGGATAGCTGTATTCGTCGATTATCTCGGGAGGATTTTCAATCTCCTGAAGATAGTACCAGAAAGCCCCTTTCCGAAGACGCGCCGCAATTGTGGGAAATCTTTTCACAACAACAGCGAGCGCGGATGAAAGGATTTCTTTATCCACATCCTCGCTGAGTGTTGCGGACTGACGGAAAAGATTGCTCCAATTTCTGCGCCTTGCTGCAGGGTATATTTTCGCCGCATTATCAAGTTTTGTCCATCTTAACTCTTTTTTCTCTTTTTTCATTTTGTTTCCCCTTGGGATAAAAAATTATATTTCTATACGATTGTCGTGAACAAGGTCAAGCCCTGCCGCGTAAAGATGCGAAACATCGGAATAGCAAAGACATCTGGGAGCGGTTATTCCATTTTCATTATTTTGGAATTCAACAACCGTTACCCCTGTGTGAGTGTACTGGAAGGATGCCCACATTATATGAAGCGGTATGTGTAAAAGTGTTGAAAGCCAAGCTCTTGAAAATGCCGCGTGGCAAAAAAGCGCCACCTTTTCTTCGTTCGGCTTTATTATGCGATAAATCCCGTTTTCGTACTTATAGCCGAGTCTTTCAAGAAAATCGTGTCCGTTCTTTTCAATATATTTTACAGCGTCTTCCATTTTTGATTCGTTGATGCCCGTGCATTCAAAGCTCTTTTCGTACGGGAGGTCTATATTCCCGTTTTCAAGATAATATGTATTCTGAACAAGTGTGATAGATTTTCTTTTGCCATCGGGAAATGGAGTAAGCCTTTCATCCCCTATTTCGTGCGCCCACGGTTCAATGTTTTTTTCAAGACCTAAAAGTCTGCACGCAGGGTCGGCAGTTTCCATAGCGCGTCCCATTGGAGATGAGAAAATCTTATCAATTTTTGCGTCGTACATTCTTTTTCCGACAGCTTCCGCCTGAAGTTTTCCCCTCTCGGTAAGAGAGTCAGTTTCATAGATAGGATCACCGTGTCTTACGATATATAATAACAAATCAATCACCTCAACAAGTATCACAATTTGTCAAAATCCCATATCCGAAGTTTTTTAGGATATGGGATTTTGTTAATTGTCATTTTATTTGTCGTTTTTTTCAGGAGTCTTTACGAAGAATACGCTCAAAAGAAGTGCAACAATATAAAGCGCGATTGTTACATAAAGAACTGTCTGATAACCTGTGGGATTTACGATGTTTCCACCGATTTCGATTTCCTTACCGAAGTGCTTTACAATCCAGGAAGCAAGCTGATTACCTGTAAGACCTGCAAAGCCCCACGCTGAAAGTGTGATACCGTGGAGAGCACTGATGCTACCCATTCCGTAGTGGTCCGAAAGAAGTGTGGGTACATTTGAGAAACCGCCGCCGTAGCCTGCGTTTACAAACATAAGAAGCACGAGTACAAGAATTGTAAGAGCAGTATTACCTGCACCGTTTGTGATACCGCCTGTAAGGATTGCTGCAGCGGTAAGAATGATTGAAACTACGAATATAATCTTGAATACTGTGTTTCTGTCCTTCATCTTATCAGCCCATGCAGAGAAGCCAAGACGACCTGCTGCATTGAATATAGCTGAAACTGTTGAAACGATACCTACAACGCCTGCAAGTCCGATACACTTTACAATCATTTTTTCCTGTGACAAAAGTGCAAGACCGCAAGTGATATTTATGTAGAACATCAACCAGATACCGATATAGTTTGTGATTTTTCTTGTCTTGATAACAGCGAGGATGCTCTGCTTTTCTTCTTCGCCCTGAGGTTCATGCCAACCTTCAGGCTTCTTAAGAAGAAGGTGACCTACAAACATCATTACAAAGTAAACAAGGCCTAAAATCCAGAACATTTTATAAATACCGCTATCGCCCATATTCTTAAGCATTGACTGCATGATGGGGCTTGCGATTGCCTTAGCCGCACCAAAGCCTGCTACTGCAAGACCTGTTGCAAGACCTTTTCTGTCTGCAAACCAGAGCATAAGTGTCTTTACGGGTGAAAGATAACCTGTACCAAGACCGATACCCATAATAAGACCATAGCAAAGGTAGATACCGATAAGAGCAACGAGGCTACCCTGATGTAAGCCGCCGTAGTAAATGAATCCGCCTGTACCAATCATACCGAGAGAAAAGCAGATTGCAGCAATAAGTGAAGACTTATGAATATTCTTTTCTACAACATGGCCAAGGAATGCCGCTGACATACCAAGGAAGAATATTGCAAAGCTGAATGCCCATTCCACTGCGCCCTTTGAAAAGCCGATATGCTCTGCGATTTCCTGACTGAACATTGACCAGCAATATACTGTACCGATGCTGCAGTGAAGAAGAAGCGCAGGGATAGCTGCTCTTAACCACTTGTTTTCACGCCATTTTCCTAACAATTTTTCGATCATTATCAAGATCTCCTTTTATAAATATTTACAATACATTAAATAATGTTAACGGTGTAATTAAAACAACACCATATGACATTGTACCACAATATTTTTAAAAATCAAACATTTTATTGATTTTATTTTAAAAGAGTTGTATAATTAGCAAAGATTTTAAGAAAAAGGCGGTTTTTTATATGTTACAGTCACTTTATCCTATCGGGCTTCTTGTAATTTCAAATGTTTTTATGACATTTGCATGGTACGGACACCTCAAATTCAAAAGCACAGCTCTCTGGGCAGTAATCCTTGTAAGCTGGGGGCTTGCGTTTTTTGAATACATCTTTCAGGTACCTGCAAACAGACTTGGCAGCGAGCACTATTCCGCAGCACAGCTTAAAGTAATTCAGGAAGTAATTTCGCTTACTGTATTTTCAATTTTCTCGGTTATGTACCTTAAAGAAAAATTCACTCTCAATTACTTTTTTGCATTTTTGTGCATTTTAGGTGCAGTATTCTTCATGTTTAAGAAATAATCAAAAGCGACTTGGTTTTTTTGCCAAGTCGCTTCTTTTTTCAAAAAGAAATTATAATACCTTCTTTATCAGCGTAATAGCTGTTAAGACCGCGGGTTTCAAGAATTGTTACTTTTGCATCGGGTTTTATTTTCTCAATTTCTTCTTTCATAGTAAGCGCGAGAGACTCATTCAAGCAGTGGCTTATTACTACATTGCCGTCATTAAATCCTTTTTCTTTTATAACATGAAGCATAGAAGCGATTGCCTTTTTCTTTCCGCGTACCTTTGCGTGAACTGAAATTCTGCCGTCAACTTCAAGCC
>JAZRFX010000126.1:0-1111 GCA_045643845.1 Clostridia bacterium
CTGTCAAAGCCCATTTCCTTGAAGCGTTTTTCAACATCTTCAAACTTTTGCTTACCGATAACGATGTTACCTCCAACGAGAAGCGGAATGCCCTTAAGGCCTGCTTCGTCACACTTTTCACGCATACCACGGCAGTCAAGCTCGCCCTGACCGTAGAGAGAAGAAATTACGATAGCGTCAGCACCTGATTCGATTGCTGCTGCGATGTATTCTTCCTGTGAAACCATAACGCCGAGATTTACTACTTCAAATCCGGCTTCTGTAAAAGCGTGATACAAAATTTTGTTACCTACGGCATGAACATCAGCGCCGATAACGCCGATGACCAAAACCTTCTTTTCACGATTTTCCATCTTTACACCTCATTGTCTAATACATTTTGCCTAATTGTTCTATACCTATATTTTATATTTGAATAGAACATTTGTCAATAGAGAGGAGTAAGAAAATACGATTTTTTTATAAAAATAGGTGCAATTTTATTGCACCTCCTTCGGGGATAGGAAAATAAGATGCAGAGTAAGTGAATTGAACCTCGCAAGCTTGCTTGCGAAGGGAACCCGAAGGTGTACAAAGGTACATCGAGAGGTGAAATTCGCTTAGAGCTTATAGGCTAATAAAAAAGAAATCCGCAAAAGCGGATTTCTACATAACTTTAGCATTTTGAAGATTCTCATTGTTTTGCAATGTAACAAAGCAAGCCTATAAGCGGTCTGCGCTTATTTTACATCCCCTATATTGTTTTTTCTTCCAGAAGGCGTTTTATTTTTGTTTCAAGATACATTACCGAGCCCTCGTCCATTTCGTAGTAGCACTCGATAATTTCGCCTTTGAACTTCTTGATTTTTTCCTTTATTTCTGCGCCGAAATACTTCTTGTAATGTCTGGGGATAAGTATTGCATCCTTCCCCTTAAGATAGTCTGCTATTTCCATATCCTGCGACGCTATGAAAGGAGCGTCGACCTTGATATCTTCGGCATAGTCCTGACATTCTTTTAAAAGGAGCTGTGCAAATCGCTCACTGTAACCGATTATGCCGACTTTTGAACCTGCGCGGAGCTTGATTATATGAGAAAGGAATCTCGGCGACGGGCGAAGCGCCACGCGGAG
>JAZRFX010000127.1:0-3152 GCA_045643845.1 Clostridia bacterium
CACCATGACGGTCGGCTTGTGCTTTCTGCATACGCTTTATACCTTGTTGCCGCGAACAGTTTACCAGCCGCGACCTCGCATCCTGTAAATTCGTCAAGTTTGTTGTAATGTGCCATAGGACACATGGGACAATCCTTCGGCATCGGCATATCAACAATCAGCATTGTCGTTCTCCTCATCATAAATAGAATCAATTTTATACCCGTTTATTTCTGCAAGTTGGTCTGCTATCTCCGCAAGATTTACCGCAATTCTCCACAGGATAGTATCTTTCTCATATTGTATATCGTTCTTGCGCGGTATGTCTTTAAGGGTGTCTTTCAAAACGCTACTCATTATTTGTCCTCTTTTCCGTCCATAATCGAACCGCATTGACCGCAATAAGCGGCATCAACTCCAAGCGTTAAACTAAATCTTCTACACCCGCATCTGGAGCATTCCCAATGGTCTTTATGCCAAACCCATCGTTCGTGATTGCGCGGAACAATTTCAACCGTTTTGTCACAAATCAAATCAAGAAGAGCGCGTTCCCATTCATGCTCATTACCAGTTGAGAACTTGTATCTAAACTTGACTGCATTGTAAATCAAATTGGAGTCAATCATCCGTTCCATTGTCATACTTTCCTTTCAGCCTTGCGCCACACCACGGGCAATGTGGGGTTTCAATCTCTTCGCTATAGATATTGTACCCGCATAAAGAACACTCCATAGTGTCAGTAAACGGGGAAGACCTTACCCATTCGCCATATTTAACAGGGATTGCTTCTACAATTTCAGCGCACCTTATTTCTTCAAGAACCCAATTCTTCATTGCTCGCAACCCATCACAGTAATCCTTGCCCAACGCTACGCTCATTGACGCGGGCAATGCTTCAACTCTTTGATATAACGGTGCTTGTTCAATCAATGTCATCTTCCAAGTACGCTCCTAACGTAATCAATATTTCTTCGTAGCAGATATTGCAAAGCAGATTTGCATGGAAATAGTCTGCCATACCACGCGATTCGACAGATACTCTAATGCTCCGCTTGCATTGCGCATCGTTTACTTCTCTTCCACAACAATTACACTTCATATAATTCAACACTCCTTCGGACATTTCTTTACGTCCAAGCATCTCTTAAACTCCAACAAGCACATATGATAAGCGTGTGACATACCGATTGCGTGGTAGTCTCTTGGCTTATATTTCTGCGTCCACACACATCTCTGGCAGTAGTCGCACTTTTCGCAGTCTTTTACTCGCATTTGTTTCTCCGTTTAATTGCTTCCGCAACAGTCATTTCTTTACTCATTGTCAATTTTCTTCTCCTTAAAATTGTTATAGAATCCACCAACTCCATCAACTTCAACGCACAAGTATTTCGCTGTATGACCATCCTTGCCAACACAAAACTCGTTTCCCAAATCAAACAGTTCATCTCCAAAGTCTTTATCAAGCAACTCGATAAACTTTTGCGCCGTTTCATACGGTACAGTCATCGTTACCGTTCCACCCGTAAAATCGTATTCGCTCATAATCCAGCATCCATTCTGACAACCAGATTAGCCGCATAACTTTTTATAGAATCTTTTGCCGTCTCAAATCCGTCAACAAACCCAACTCTATAATCGCTTCCAAGTGTATATGCCTCTGTTTCAAATTCTTCTCTCAACGAATCTTTATTGAGAGCAACACCCGCCCTGCAAAGCCTAATGACAATGTTTACAGCATCATCTACATCCAAAACCTGTTTAGTCATTCATTTCTCCCCTTAATCTGATGCCACTTGAATTACATTCATCGCATCAAGTATGTATTCTGTTGCCACTCTTGCTCCCATATCTTCCCACAAATTCTTTTGAACATCTATAATTATTTGTTTTAGGTTTTCCCAATCTTTCATCTGGATTGCATCTACTGTGTCAGCTTTATCAATCTGTTCCGCGATCCATCTTACTCCATCATCGAACGTATCTTCATATCCATCAACATCTTTTGAATATGCGATTACATCAAAGTGTTCAGCGTCAATCAGTCTCATTCTTCTCGCCCTTCAAATCTCTAATAATTTCTCTCGCCGTATCGTTTATCTGGTCATCAGTCAATCTTAAAAACTCATGTAGCTTCTCAAGGAATACGCCCGCAGAGTGTTCGTTATTGAACGTAGCCAGTTTAACCAATGTGCATTCGTCTTCCCATACGCCAAGGCAAATCTTTTTGCGATAGGGGAAGTAGCCCACATAGAACTTAACTCCGTTCATTCGGATTGTTATTTGCGCGTCTTCTCTCATTCGTCCATCTCCTTCAGCGGCGCACCGCAATGCTCGCAAGTTCCGTGTTCTTTATCCGAGATGCATCCGCAGTATTCGCAACGCAATCTCCTTCTCGTGGGCATTTCGGATGCTGTAATATACGCATCTTGTATTGAACTTATGTAACAAAAGTTGTCTTCAAGAGACGGCTTTAATTCCCATGTTTTAACTGTATATCCCATCCGTTCTTTTTCTCCTTCTTTTTGTTTGTTCATCAGTTCTCTTGCGCTTGCTTTAAGCATCTCAAATTCATGCTCAAACTGTTCTTTTCTTTTTTTCTTTACCAAAACTGTTGCTCGAATCATTGCGGATAATAGAGCGGGAGTCAATAATACAATCAGTATTCTCCACCATTCCATTACCCTCTCCGCTCCTTACTGCGCTTCATAAAGTAGTAGCATTCCAGAAAATGTCTTCCGATATCCTCTGGTCTGTAGTTGTATGCCTTAACCACCGATTCCAATCCGTCATAATGCAGAATGCGCCCGTTCAGTACATCCTGTTCCAGTTTCTCCAAACGCTCAAGGCGTTCTCGTTCTGCTTTAGTCATCATTGTTTTTACCGCCGCACCTTGTTCTTGTAATGGGTTCTGCTGTCTTAACTTTCTTTAGAGGGTTATCCTCATCAGCGCAGAAAACGACTTCAAGAATCTTATCCACGCAACTGTCGTGAACCTCAAGCTCAATCCATCTAAAGTCATAATCCGTTTTCTTCAACTGTTTGATTCTGTACTTCCGTCTTCGCTCGCCTTGCTTGAGTTCTTCCTTACATAAGTCGCAGTAATGCTTAATCATCACAAATCCCTCTTAATATTTTCTCTCAACTCCGCAATACGAGAAATACATTTATCGCAC
>JAZRFX010000128.1:0-10031 GCA_045643845.1 Clostridia bacterium
AGGTCAAGGCGACCTGAAACCGTAACATTAAGTCTAGTTGAGTTGATTGCCTTACTGCTTTCTCCTATATTTGCAGCAATATAAAATTCATTTGAATACACATATGCTGCTGAATCAATATAAACATACTCATCATCAATAGAGTTAATAGTACCGCTTATCTTGTAATCTGATGCAAGAAGCTTTACATATTCGCTTGTAGCGTCTATTGTCTGATATTCTATAGGACTGATGCTTTCTGTCACTTCATAGCAAACTTTCTCTGTCGCAACAAAAACAACATCACCTGATGCGATTGCTGAATAATCTGCTTTTTCGTTGTTTTTATATACTCTCACATCTTTACCAGCAAGTGAAAGCGGAGCGTGAGCACCAAGTTCATCGTGAAGAGTTCCTTCTTCAGTTGAAATTGTTCCTTTTGAAACATATGCAGAGAACGAATCAATTACAAGAACATCAAACTTATCGTCACGATTGTTATCGATAAATACAAGCTGTCCTACATCAGGAGTGAAATAGTTTTCGTGGATATTTCCTCCAACTGCTGCCGAGTTGAAGATGATGCTTATATCCATATCTACTTTTTCCTGCTTTACTTTTTTACCGTCTTTATAAGTAAGGATCTTTGTTGTTCTATCAAAGCTTTCAATGTTTTTTGCATTGATTTTAAGGATATCGTATTTTGATTCAACTGCTTCAATGAAGATGGCTGACTTATTTCCTGCCTCATCTTTGTAGTATACGCGAGAATAAAGTCCAAGATAATCCTGAGGATTGAGATTTTCATTTTCAAAATTTACGACTGTGTTACCAATCTTTATAGTATTTTCACTTGTTTTTCCTGCTTTTGAAGAAAGTGAAGTATACTCGTTCGCTGTAACAACGCCTTCTATTGTATACACATCAAGGTAACGACACATAAGTGTATCATCTGACTGTGAGAAGGTTACGCCAAGGCCTGAATAAGCACTGCTTTCAACCACTTTCTCGTGAAGTGCATGGTAAATGAGTCTTGCAGCCTTTTCAAGTGTTACAGTTGTTGTGTAGTTGAAGGGAACTTCCTTTGTGAAGTTCATATTAACAGCAAGGTTTCTATATCCGTTGTCACCGCTTCCGCGCAGATGAGCTACTTCATAGTAACCAAGCATATTCATAAGAATGATAACTGCTTCCGCACTTTTTATTTCGTTATCAGGATAGAAATAACCATTTCCATCGCCCTGGATAAAACCATAGTTGCAAAGTGTATTAACAGCGTTGTAGCAACTTAAAGTTTCATCTACATCCTTGAATTCATAACGAAATGCTGATGATTTTCCGCTGGTGTTCTCGTTTAAAATGCGTGCAACGAGCACTGCAAACTCACCTCTTGTAAGAGTGAGTTCAGGATCTGTATCAGTATCCTTTAAAATACCAATTTTTCTGAGATAGTCTGAAACAGTTTCAAAACTACCATCGTATACATGAACGAAGTCTACGCCTGAAAGCTTCGCTTCGGGAAGTTTATTGGTTTCCTCTTCTTCAGCATCAGCGTCTGCTTCCTCTTCAGATTCTTCCGCAGAAGTTTCTTCATCTTCTTCTACAATTTCCTCGTCTTCGCTTTCAAGTATAATTAAGTCGCCTGTTTCAGGATCAACAACAGCGTCAACAAGTTCGCCATTTTCGTTTTCAATCTTGACAGTTTCGTCTGCAAAAGCAACAACACCCGAAAGAGATGACACAAATAAAGTTACTGCAACTATCAGCGATATTAAAGTTTTATATTTTTTCATAATATACCTCCTTTTCAGCTTACTGTGCAGCGTACGCAATAACGCCGTAAATTATCTTTGCGGCCTGCGCACGTGTCACGGGTGCTTTGGGGTTAAATACATTTCCGCCCATACCTGTAACAATGAAGCTTTCACGCATTTTCAAAACTGAATTAAGAGCCCATTCTGAAATCTGTGCTTCATCGTCAAACGGGAAGATTGTAAATTCATCATCAAGGAAAATATCCGCCGCGATTGCAGCTCTGTCTGCAAGTGTACACAATTCTTCGCGTGTGATATAAGCTCCTGTTCCAAAGGTTGTCTGGCTTGTTCCATTTACTATGCCCTTTTCAAAAGCAGCAGTAACATAAGGAGCGTACCAAGCTGAAGAATCAACATCTGCGAAGGGATTTTCAGCAGTTACAGCAGATGCATCTATGCCTGCCATAAGAATGAGAATTTTTGCCGCTTCTTCGCGGGTGATGTAGTCGTTAGGAGCGAATACTCCTTCGCCCTTACCTGAAATAATACCGAGGTTGTAAAGTTCTCTGATACTATCTTCTGCCCACGGAACGCTTTCGATATCGTTAAATACCTTTCTGTTCTTGAGTTCAATTTCATCCAATACCCACTGAGGAGTTTCTGAACCAGCTACTTCTTCAGGAGCAACAACATAGTCACCACGAACATCGGTAGTAAGTCCGCCGCCGCTTCCGCCGCTAAGGCCTCCGCCGCCGTTTCCGCCACCAGAACCGCCAGAACTTCCACCTGAGCTGCCGCCAGAGCTTCCGCTACCTTCGCCCTCGCCTTCACCTTCTGTTCCGTCACCTTTTTCAGCGATTGCTTCTTCGTACTTAGCCTTAAGTGCGCTTACGCCATCAATACCGTCAAGGTTTTCAGAGAGGTATGACATTGCATCTGTAGGTTCGGATGCAGGTAAATCAAGTTCAAGGATATCATTGATTTTTTCAATGAAGGGGAATAATTCAGAATAGTTCATCATTCCGCTAATGAAGTAAACTGTTGTAGCATCGAAAAATGCTTCGCTCAAAGTAGCGCTTTCTTCAGCAGGTGCTGAACGCAAGCTGAAAACTGCTATTCCTTCAGCAGGTGCTGAATCTAAGCTGTTAAATCCGATTTCAAAGATATCATCGATGATAGCTTCTCTTTCAGATTCACTTTCGATAGCACAGAACATCTCGTAAAGACTTTCTTCGCCTGCAGTATCAAATCCCCAAGCGTCTTTATTTTCCTGAATCTTTTCAAGATCGTTGTCTTCGAGGATTTTTACTACGCCTGTAAATGTTTCAAAAAGTGTTGCAAATTCAGAAAGAGATTCGCAATTTTCTGCTTTAGCAAGCATAGCAAGTACAGTAGACTGATGTTCTATAGAATCATACTCTCTGTAGTCGATATCTATAAGTTCTCTTGCTGCTTCGAAATTTTCTTCGATGTTTTCGCTTGTTGAATTCTGAACAAGTGCGATTGCTTCATTTACAGCTTCTACAGAAACATATTTGATGCTGCTTTCAAGAACTTCATCCTCAAAAGGCATATTTACAAGAATTTTATATTGACCAGCGATGCTTGAATCAAACTTGAATGAATATTCAAGAACGCCGCCTTCCTGTGTTTCAAGCTGTTCTGCTCTTGCGTAAATTTCGTTAAAGTTGTCCGCAGTTGCATCAGCAATATTCATGCCAGGATAAACAACTCGTACGATTACAGGGAGACCTTTTCTTTTAATTTTAGAAGTGATTTTTATATCAACCTTGTCGTTTTCAACATCGTAGTTAGAGATGAAATCGGTTTCGTCACTGCTTTCAAGAGTGTCGCCGTATGTACGAAGATAGTCATCTCCAAGTTTTGCAACACCATCGTAAAGAGGTCTGATGTTTTCACTGTTTATAGCTGACCATACATAACCTTCATAGCTTACAGCTGTTTCTTCTTTGTCGGTTTCAAGAGCTTCTCCTGAAATTGCTTTTGCAGAAGCAGTTCTCATTATTCCATTTTCGTCAAACTGAGAAAGAACAAGGTGTCCTGCTCCGATACCTTCAAGTTCCGCATTGAAGGAAAGCTTTCCTGTTTCAATATTTTCTTCAAGCGAAGGATTTTCAGCATAGAGAGATTCTTTTGCCGTTGTGAAGTTTACTACTGATTCGCAGTCTATTTCCGTTGCGACATCCAAAATGCCAGCCTCGTTTATAGCTTTTCCTGTAATTGCCAAGCTGTATTCTCTACCAGGCATAAGAGGATATTGAGGTGTGATTGTGTAGAACTTACCGTCAAACACTTTATCAACAGCAATAGTTTCACCTGTAGCTACTTCAGTAAGGGTAGCGTCAACTGTTGATTTTTCTGTATCGAGATTTTTATTGAACTCAATTGAGAAGCTGCGCTCTGTGTCAACATTATCGTCTGCTTCATACACATCAAGTCCGTAAGATTCAAAAGTATCTGCACCTACGAGCGGAGCAAGATGCCACTCCTGGAACAAACCTGAGGAAGTATATGTAAAGGTTGAACCTGACTTATCCCAGTTCACATAGTGAGTTGTCATCTGGATTAATTTGGGATTAACCTTTGTAGTTGTTGTTCCGTGGAAAACAAGTTCACCATTAAGGAAATACTTAATAGTTGTCAAAGCTGCGTTCTCGTCGTAGTTTACAACAAGGACCATCTGATGCCAGCCTTTTTCTCTCGCTTTACTCTTATTAACAATTGTCTTTAAGTTATTAAGAGTGGCGTTACCCTTACTCCAGATAAGTTCCTTGTTACCTGAATCAGCGTTCTGTCCGTTTCTTCCATAGTAGAAACCATTGTCCTGCTTTGTACCGATACCGAGTCTGGGTCTGGCTGCACCTGTGGCATTATCAAACTGCCATGAAGTAAGAACAAAAGAGTTAAGTGTTGTACCATTCTTGGGGGCAACACCGTAACCGGGAACCATTGCGAGCATGGTTTTTCTTTCTCCGTCGTCGCCATTTCTCCAAATTTCTTTTTTCTTTATGTATTTGGGGAAATGATTTGCTTCATACAGAGTTCCGTCAATATAGGCATCATTATCAGCTATGGTAATATACTTAGCCCATGCACCCTTCTGCTCAACATCGTTGGGGAAACTCTCGGTAAAGTAAGTATCAAAATTATTTACATCGAGATAATCCGCATCTTCGCCACCGCAGTAGAAAAGCATACTTCTCTTAACTGAAGTATTATTCTTCATACTAACTGTGATAATTGACGCACCAGGTGTGCCTGTCACTGTGTAGTTACCAAGTTCATCGACAGTAACGATTTCTTCATTTGATGACTCAAATACATAGTCCGAATTATCAGCAGGTGAATGATCACGCGCACTATCTGTCACCAGATGAATTTCAATAGTGCCTGTCTGCTCTTCAGAGCCTGTAAATCTTGTCTGGTTTTCAGAAAGGTCAATTGCATATGTTGCTGCAAATGCGGGGATTTGCACGCAAGTTATAAGCATTACCAATGCGCAGAAAACCGAAATCAACTTTGTAGTTTTCATTAACACCACTCCTTTACTTATTTGCGTTAGTGATTTTTTCATTAAGCGGAAGCAGAGATTTATTAGAATCTAATATATATGCTTCCAAAATAGAACCTTCGTCGGCGCTTATGGACCTTGTTACGGTTTCAAGCGGATTAAGTTCTACAGTTTCAACTAAAGCTTTGTTCAAATTGACATTACTCTTCTTGACTGCCAGCACAAGGAAGAGTGACTGTCTACCTTCCTCCAGAAGTGATTTTACTTTAACTTCAAGTAAAGTTTTTCCTTCTGAGGTTGTGTAAGTTTTCTCAATTTCAACTGTTTTGACTTCTTCGCGGACTTTAAAGGTTATATCCTTCTTTACAGTTACAGTTCTTTCAGAGGTAAATACCACAGTAGGAACATTTCCGAAGGATGCATTGATCTTTAAAGTGTATTCTTTGCCTTTTTCAAAGTTCTGCACGGGTGTCAGAATCAATGATTTATCCTCATATCTTAATGTAGCATCAATTCTGCTTCCGTCGGATGCGAGGAAGTACAAATCAGTTATCGTGGTTTTTTCGGGATTAAGCTCCTTATTAAACAAGAGCGTTATAGCGTCGGTAGGTTCGATTACCTTTCCTCCGTCAACACTGGTAGAAACAAATGCAAAACTTGAAGACTGAAGATTTTTTGCAATTATTCTTTCCTTCATAAGTCCTGTTTCGCTTATCTCAAGCTGTTTGGGTGTGATAAAGGTGTTGGTCTTCATCCTTACAACTAACTGTCCGTCAAAATAGAACTCAACATAGCAGAGTCCGCTTCCCTCATTATGTTCAACGGTCATAAATATCTGATGCCATCCCTTTTTACGAGGAAGCGTAAGATTTACAGGAAGTTCCACCGTGTAATCGCCGATTTTATCATTGACATGATATAAGTGATAGTTTGTATCAGAAGCTGATCCAAGTCCATAGTAAATGATAGGAGAATTTGTACCACTTTGTGGTGTACCCGTCGTACCGAAACGAATACTATTCTGAAGGCTATCATAAACCCAGATACCCATCACATAAGTCTTGTAGTATTCGGAATTTGTGAAGAGTCTCGGCTTAACTTTCTTACCACTGCTGTCAAGTGCAAAGGTTTCCTTTACGGCGTATCCGTCGCCCGTCGGATCGGCAACCTTTTCCGCCGTTCCGAATACTGAATTTCCGTTGTTGTCATCATCTACATAATCATCGCAGTTATCGGGATTAAGCGATCTGTATACGGTTGAACTTGAGGTCGGAGTCGTAGCAGCATAAATAATCATTGAGGTTTGAACCGTTCCAACACTTGCAGTTACGATTGCAGTACCTTCTCCCTCAATCTTATATGTACCGTCAGCATTGACAGTGATAACCTTCGTATCAGATGAAGAATAAGTAAGTTCACTGTTTCCTGTTATATCGCTATACTTACCATTATAATCCGTTGCAAATACCTTTATCGTTCCTTTTGTATTTGTCTTATAGGTAATGGGATTTCTCGAAAGGTCGAGAGATGAAATCATATCAATTTCATCGCCTATACATTCAAAGGAAACTGATGTGCTTTCTTCATATGAAGAATCCTGGTATTTGGCGGTAACTGTAAGATTGTATTCGCCTGTAGAAATTATATAATCTACAAAAGGTTCCGTGACAGTTGTATTAAATACAGCTTCGTTTGTCTGGGCATTTTCAAGAAGAACTTCATAATACTTAGGAGAGCCGTCTGATGACCATACAAAACGCACATTGCCTGTTTTGATTACATCACCAGCACTCGGAGAAATTATTGAAAGTTCCTTTTCATTAGTTGCCGAAAGAGTTGCTCCCGCTTTCATTGCTTCCAATCCGCTTGTGTCGAATTCGCCAAGGAACTGGTTCCCTGTACTCAATTCTGCTTCATAGCGGTTTGTCGGCTGATTGAATACCGAGTTTCTATTCTCATCGTGAGTTTTTGAGTTGGGATACTTGTTCGGGTTAACAACTATGTTGTCTTTTACAACACATTCACGAGCGATACCGATGTTTGCGCCGTCGGGATCATTTCCTTCGCTACCCTTCAAGTATTCAACATAGTAGTTATACTCTTCTTCAATATCGGGATATTTTGTAAACCAGATTGTTTTTTGCTCGTCAGTAAGTTTATTTATGAACTTATAAAGCGTTCTACTGCTCAAAAGTCCGCTATGCAATGAACCCTTGCTGTAACGGTCACTCATATAGAAGTAAAGGTCGCCTTCGCCGATTATAACATTGTCTTCAACAACATTATTTCTACCGCCACCGATCAAAGCAATAGCCGTAGCACCACTTACACCTGTTGCATCAAAGATATTTCCTTCGATTGTGGTACCACTTGTATCCGCATCGAGATAAATCATATAAAGCTCGGTCTGTTCGGGGTTAAGAGAATAGAAATCTCTTACTCTGTTATAACGGACAACATTTCCGAAACCGATTAATGACGGGTTTCCGTAAATAATACCTGCGTCATCACAATACTTGAGCGCATTGTAGAAATCGTTGTACTGAATGATATTGTCATTACCGAGGAACCAAATTCCCATATGCGGAGTATCGTGAACAGTATTGTATTCAAAGGTATTACCCATACCGCCGATATACACCGCACCTGCAATGGGGTTCATAATGCCAACATGGTGAACAATATTGTTTCGAACAACGTTGTTCTGGGGCTTAAGGTCAGGGTCAGAACCGTTTGAGAAATCGTTTGTGAAATCCTTGTAATTAAGTCTGATAGCGCCCTCGCCCGTTTCCTTTACAACACAGTTTTCAATAGTACTGTTAGTAAGCAAAGTAGCATTTATGCCATAAGTACCAGTATTCTGCACAGTGGTATTGATGATATTTACACCATCACTGTTGCTTGCAACTATACCAACTTTTCTTGCACCCTCGACTGTAAATCCGTCGATTGTGATATTCTTCGAATTCTTGATGGTAAGCGGAGTGCCTGCACTTGTTACTATCTGAAGGTCACCAAAATCATCTGTGGGATAGTAGTATATACGCTGTTTTGCCTTGTCTATATACCATTCACCAGGCATATCGATTTCAGTAATAGTGTCGTAGACAAAGAAGCGTTTGCCGATTTCCTGATAAGGCTTGCTACCTGACCAGGTAAGATACATAGCGCTCTTGTGAACATCGGTTGATGTGATGCGCGCCTTGGTAATAACATAACCACTGTTTCTATAAAGAATTACGCGCGCAAGCGGGTCTTTAGCCCATCTTGCAAGTCTTTCCTTATCTGAATAGAAAAGTGTTTCGAAGGTATCATCATCGCCCGCCATTGTACCGCCGTCAGCCATTGCAAAGCCGCCGCCGTTGGGGAAACGCGCTATGGGCTGTTCGCTGCCATTTGAAAATACCTTGTAAAGTGTTGAGTCATCAGTCAATCCCGAAACAGGCGCTGAAAGAATTACCGCACGAGATTTATCGGGAAGCATTTCAAGAACTTCGGAGTCAGTAACCCTTGTAAAGCTGGACTTTGGAATAGTAACTGAAGAAGGTACTAATTTCACATTTCCGATTGTTCTTAATTTAAGGTCTGAATAATTTTCGTCAATAACAACAGTTTCATCGTATACGCCATCGTGAACGAATATGTAACCACACTCTTTTGTAGTGTGATAAAGTTCCAATGCGCGAACAATTGAGTATACAGGAGCGTTTAAGCTGCCGCTGTTACTGTCGCTTCCGTTTTTGGAAACATGTATTCCGAACATAGGGATAATGCTCTTTAATTCGCCGTCAGAAAGAGCTGCGCCTGTGTATACAACGCCTGATTCATAATTTGAGTTTACAACAATTCCTGCTGATGAAAGCTCGGAAGCCTTTATATATTCACCTGTGAAAGTTTTATTTCCTATTTTAACGGAGGTATTACCCGCGTTGTAGGTTACGCCTGCCAGACCTGCGGCAATTTCAAGAGGAATAAAGATTTCCCCGTTTTCCTTGTAGGGTGTTTTCTCTGATTCATTGCGGAGTGAATTTACATAGTATAAAGGAGAATCTACGCCTGCAATATTATGAGAAGCGAGAATATCGCTCTGAGCGTTTTCGTTGTAAAGACTGTACGAAGCAGTTTCCGAGAAATAGCCTTCACAGCTTAAAATAATTTTGCATTCGTCGTTTGCTTCTTTCCCCTTGTGAGTGAAAGAATATGTGAAAGTGCCTGCATTTTCATCCACGGGTATTTCGTCCACATGGAAAACTTTCGAATTATCATTTTCTGCACTTTCAGACGAAGCAGAACTGCTCAATACCGATATACCTACGGTAGTAGCTTTACGCCACGGGCTGTAAGTGTATCCCGAAAGACTACCTGTGACTGTTACAGACTGGTCTTTGGAATTCGTGACCACACTATCAATGCATATCTTTTTAAACTCTGCCGATACGGGTCCCGTCAGGAGAGAAAATAAAAATATGACACATAATATTAAAGATGCGATTTTTTTCATAAAAACAACCCCTTTTTTCAGAAGCTTGAGTTTTATCTAAAATGGAAAGTGGAAAGCTGAAAATCTTATTTTTAACCTTCAATTTTCTATTTTAGTTCACCTTGAAAAGGTTTCCCTTTCCGCACCAACCTTTTAGTTGGTGCGGAAAAAGGAATTTATTTTGTCAAATTATAAACATATTTCATTTCATACGATTTTTTATCCGCAAAAGAATACCAGACAAAAACGCAAAGCTGAATAGCTTCGCCCTCGGGAAGCACAAAAT
>JAZRFX010000129.1:0-4025 GCA_045643845.1 Clostridia bacterium
TGAGACCTACATGCTTCATAGCGCAAGCAGTTCTTGCACCCTGAAGGGATGCACCGAAACTAACTTCGCAGGCTACCTTTTCATTGGGAGCCCATTCGCAGTAGATTTCGTCATACTTTGCTGCAAATTCTGTGATTTCGGTACTGGGAGTACCGGGGTAGGATGAAATTACATTACAACCTGCCTCGTAAAGTCCGCGGGCAAGCGCGGCATTACCGATAAGTAATTCTTTCATTTATATCTTCCTTTCGGGTTATTACTGATTTCTTAAATCAAGGATACGCTTTGCCTTACCTTGGAATCTTTCAAGTGTCTTCGGGGGAACAAGAGTAATCTTCGCCTGAAGTCCGAGCACGCTCTTGATTCTTTCCTGAATAAGACGGATAAGCTTTTCAAGTTCGCCGTAATTTTCAAGAACGCTTGCATCGAGAAGCTCTACCTTGATTTCAAGAGTATCCTTGAAGTTTCCTTCACGGCGTACAACAAGCTGATAGTGAGGACCAATTTTGTCAATGTTGATGAGCACGCTTTCAATCTGTGTCGGGAATACATTTACGCCCTTGATGATAAGCATATCGTCAGTTCTTCCCTTGGTCTTGCTCATTCTTACATGAGTTCTACCGCACTTACAGGGTTCGTAGTCGAGAGTTGTAATATCGCGTGTTCTATATCGAAGAACGGGCATACCCTGTTTTGTAAGAGTAGTTACGATAAGCTCGCCTGTTGCACCGCTTTCGAGTCTTTTTCCTGTATCGGGATCAACAATTTCGGGGAGGAAGTGGTCTTCCGCGAAGTGCATACCATCACGCTCGAAGCAGTCGCCGCTGACACCAGGGCCGCCAAGTTCTGTCATACCATAGTTGTCCGAAACATATACTCCGAGGTTCTTTTCGATAGTTTCGCGCATTTCGGGAGTACAAGGCTCACTACCAAGTATTCCGAGCTTCAGCTTATATGCGTCAAGAGGATATTCGCCCTCTTTTACAGCTTCGCTTAAGTAAAGAGCGTATGAAGGAGTTGCAACAAGGCCTGTTACACCGAGGTCGCGCATCATCATAAGCTGTTTTTCAGTGTTGCCTGATGACATCGGGATTACCATAGCGCCAAGCTTTTCAAGTCCGTAATGAAGACCGAGCGCACCTGTAAAAAGGCCGTAGCCGAAAGAAATCTGGATGATGTCTTCATCAGTTACGCCACCTGCTGCACACACACGCGCAACGCAGTCGCTCCAGATGTCAATATCCTGCTTGGTATATACGCCAACGGTGGGCTTACCTGTTGTACCGCTTGATGCGTGCACACGCACGATATCCTTATGCGGAACGGCTACCATACCAAAAGGATAGTTGTCACGGAATTCGCTCTTTTCAGTAAAAGGGATGTATTCGATATCGGAAAGCACCTTGATTTTGCTTCCGTCGCCTACGCCCGCCTTGTCGAGCTTGTCGTGATAAAATTTTGTGTTGTTGTAGCAGTATGCCACGATGTTTTTAAGGCGCTCAAGCTGAAGCGCCTCAAGCTCCTTACGGGGCATTGTTTCTATATCTTTCTGGAAAAAGTTCATAATATAAACCTCCATCTAATAATTATCCATTTTAATAAAGTATATTGTACCATAAAATTATGGATTTTCATAGTGTTTTTTTGTGTTTTTATGGGAAAATATGTGCTGTTTTTTGATAAAACACAAAAAAGGCTTCTATGGCGATACTAGTAATCGTCATAGAAGCCTTTTTAAGTTTTGTTTATTAGGGCGAAGAGAAAATGATGCAGAACGGACAAACTGCACCCGAAGGGGTTACCCGACGCTGTACAAGAAAAGTACAGCGAGTGGTAAAGTTTGTTCGTAGCATAAAATGCGGTCTGCGCATTTTATCGATGCCCTCTTATTTAGAATTAGTCAACAAGAGCGATTATAGCCATGGGAGCATTGTCACCACGACGAACGCCTGTCTTAATAATTCTTGTGTAACCGCCTTTGCGTTCTGCGTATTTGGGAGCAAGCTCATCAAATACCTTCTTAACAACATCTTCCTTTGTGATGAAGCTAAGAGCCTGTCTTCTTGCATGAAGGTCACCGCGCTTGCCGAGAGTAATCATATTCTCAGCGAGAGGAGCAACTTCCTTTGCACGAGTTACAGTTGTTTCGATTTTGCCATTTTCCAAAAGAGCAGTAACCATACCGCGGAGCATTGCAATTCTCTGGTCAGTAGGACGACCGAGTTTTCTTGTTCCTGCCATATTAGGTTTCCTCCTTCAAAACTTCTGATAAATCAATTTGTGAATCAGTCTTCATCGGGTGCAAATGAGAGCTTGAGCTCCTTAAGCTTGCCGATAACTTCGTCAAGTGATTTGCGTCCCAGATTTCTTACCTTCATCATTTCTTCTTCCTTGCGGAGAGTAAGGTCTTCAACTGTGTTGATACCTGCTCTCTTAAGGCAGTTGTAAGAACGAACTGAAAGGTCGAGTTCTTCAATAGTCATATCGAGAACCTTTTCTTTCTTTTCTGTTCCCTTTTCAACCATAATATCTGCGTTGATAGCTTCCTCTGTAAGCTGGATGAAGAGCATCATATGATCATTGATGATCTTTGCAGAAAGGCTGATTGCCTCGTCTGCAGTCTTTGTGCCGTTTGTCCATACTTCAACAGTAAGCTTGTCAAAGTCAGTATTCTGTCCTACACGGGTATTTTCCACATAGTAGTTAACCTTTTCTACCGGTGTGTAGATGGAGTCAACGGGAATAAGGCCGATAAGGGGCTGTAAAATAGCCTTGTTCTTATCTGCAGAAACATAGCCTCTGCCCTTATTGATTGTGATTTCCATGTAAAGTTTTGCATCATCGTTAAGTGTAGCAATATGAAGGTCGCCATTGATGATTTCAACATCGCTGTCAGCCTTGATATCACGAGCACAAAGCTCGCCGCTACCTTCAGCTTCGATATAAACAGTCTTGGGACCATCTGAATGAAGCTTAATGATAACCTGCTTTAAGTTAAGAACGATTTCGCTTACATCTTCCTTAACACCGGGAATTGTTGAAAATTCATGCTGAACATTTTCAATCTTTACAGATGAAATTGCTGCGCCTTCAAGTGAAGAGAGCATCATTCTGCGAAGTGAATTTCCAAGGGTTGTACCGTATCCGCGCTGAAGCGGAGATACAGTGTACTTACCGTAAGAACCATCCTCGCTGAGTTCAACGCGCTCAACACGGGGCTTTTCAAATCTTAAATCAGTCATTAAAATAACCCTCCCATTTCTTTATATTAAGATAAAGTACCCGAGGGTACAGCAGGCTTAAAAGCCTGCTCAAGTTATTACTTGGAGTACAATTCGACGATAAGTGTCTCGTTGATCTCGTATTCGATGTCTTCACGCTTAGCAAGTGTTGTAACTTTTACGCTGTGAGCGTTACTATCGAGGTCGAGCCAAGCGGGAATAGCCTTACCTTCGTTAGCTTCAAGTATTGCCTTGATCTTGGGAGAATCCTTACTCTTATCAGTAAGAGCGATTACATCGCCTTCCTTAATGATGTATGAAGGAATATTTACTTTCTTACCATTTACTGTGAAATGACCGTGTCTTACGAGCTGACGAGCTTCAGGACGGCTCATACCGAAACCTGCTCTGTAGCATACGTTGTCAAGACGGCTTTCGCACATGATAAGAAGGTTTTCACCGACAATACCGCTCTTCTTGGAAGCGAGTTCAAAGTAATGAGCAAACTGCTTCTCAGCGATACCGTAGTATCTTTTAACTTTCTGCTTTTCACGAAGCTGAAGGCCATATTCTGAAACCTTCTTTCTGCCCTGACCGTGCTGGCCGGGAGCATATTCGCGTCTTGCAATAGCACATTTGTCAGAATAACATCTGTCACCCTTTAAAAAGAGTTTCTGTCCTTCACGGCGGCACTGTCTGCACACCGCACCTGTATATCTTGCCATATTACTTTTGCACCTCCATCAGACTCTTCTTCTCTTGGGGGGACGGCAACCGTTGTGAGGAATAGGAGTAACATCCTTA
>JAZRFX010000130.1:0-2031 GCA_045643845.1 Clostridia bacterium
ACTTCCGTAGGGCATCGAGCGGAGAATCGAAATTTTATACTCCTTTATTTCGCCGTCAATCGCGGAAAGAATAGTTGCATCGCCGCACTTGACCTGACTCATTACTCCAATCGGATATTCTTTCGTATCAAAAACATAGGCGGGGAAGATGTCGCCGAAAATTCCTTCCTCACAGTTTTTTGTTATCGTTCCCGAAATCTCCTCCGCACCGTGAAAGCTTCCGCTTACCTGACCTGGTGCGCCCTTTTTTCCCTTTTCGATTGAAAGGACATGGCTTCCCTCAATTGTGCCGCTTGCGACATCGAACATCACGCCCGTATCTCCTTCGCTGATACCATGCCCCAACGCCCCGTAGGTGAGCGTGTCGGGATTTATATAGGTAAGTGTCCCGATGCCTGCACTACTGTCGCGCACCCAGGCTCCGAGGCGTAAAACACCGTCCTCGTCAATCGCGGGCGAAACATTGATATTCTTTATTGAATTATTGCGCCTTATGGTAACGGTGGAACCGCTCTTTAAAAGGGGCGCGACATCCTCGCTGCCTTTGGGTGCCGTTCCATTTATTTCAAGGATTATATCCCCTGGAAGAATCCCTGCCTCCTGCGCGGGGGAGATTTCTTTCCCTCCCGATAAAACTGTGGCAAGATTTGTTACAATAAGCCCTTTATTATGAATTCGTATTCCTATAAAATCGCCCGAGGCGAGAAGACTTTTTGGCTCTTCTACCCTGAGGCGTACTTTCCTTATCGGGATACCTGCTACCTTTAATTTTGCGGGATATGTTCCTATTTTCAGCGGCGTTATTTTGTCACCGTTTGCCGATGCGCAAACATCGTCGGGGATACTTCCGATACTTACTCCGACGCCGAGAGATGTATTATGAGCCTCGCTTTGATACATCGTGATATCGGCGGGGAAGGAATAGAGCATATCGGCGTAAATAATACTCCCCGACACAAAAAGTGATAAAAGACAACACAGGATTTTCTTTGAGAATTTCATCGCAATCACTCCTTTTAATATGTTGCCTTTTATCACTTTATTTATGTAAGGAAATTACTTCTTGTATTCGTCGAGGGATTTAAAAGCATAGCCTTCCTTTCGGGCGTAGTCAATCACATCGCCGAGTGCTTCGGCGTTGCCTTTCGAAACGGCGTGCAAAAGAAGGACGCATCCGCTATGCAGTCCGCTTGTAATTTTCGCATAAGCCTGCTCCTTTGTTACATCGTCATTCCAGTCAACATACGCTTGCGACCAAAATACATTTGTGTATCCCAAATCGCGGCTGATTGCAAGCGTGCGAGTGCTATACTCTCCTCTCGGCGGTCTTAAAAATTTTGTATGTTTTCCGCATATTCCATAGACAAGGCGGTCAAGTTCAAAAAGCTCCTCCTTTAATTTTTCGTCGGAAATTTCAGGGAACGATGGGTGACACAGCGAATGATTGCCGATGGTGTGCCCTTCGTTTGCCATCCTTTTTATAAGCTCGGGATTTTCCTTTACAAACTGCCCTGTAACGAAGAACGCCGCCCTGACACCTTTTTCGCGGAGGGTATCTAAAATTTGCGAGGTATATCCATTTTCGTACCCTTCGTCAAATGTCAGGAAGATATTTTTCTCGCCCGCGTTTTCTCTGTAAATACAGCCGTATTCTTCCATCAGGCGAATTTGCTCTTTTGAAAAATCGGGACCATCTTTCGTGCGACGAAATCCCCAACCTGCCTTCTTGTTTGAAAGCTTTTCATAGACGGCATCGCTCGTTGCGGGAAGGACAGAGCATCCCGAAAAGAATAAAATCACACACAAAAACAAAGAAATCTTTTTCATAAAAACTCCTCGAAACAAAAAAATAGCACTATGAAATCATAGTGCTATTTTATTCACTTGTTAAAGTGTTTATTACTTCTTTTCGGCATTCTTCCACCAAGCCCAGAAGGGAGCTGCGATGAAGAGTGATGAATAAGTACCAGCCAAGATACCGATGATGATGGGAAGAGCGAATTCCTTAATTGAATCAACGCCCATCACATA
>JAZRFX010000131.1:0-2579 GCA_045643845.1 Clostridia bacterium
AAATAAAAACAAGGCAGAAGCCCGAAAAATGGCTTCTGCCTTGTTTTTTCGATTAAAGGTATTAACACCCTGCAAAAGACATCAAAACGGGCACGCCAACTAATTTGGCGTGCCCGAGTTTTTTATCCGAGATTATTTCTCAAATGTTGTCCAGTCTTTGTTTTCAGCAAGCTTAGTCCATTTTTCGAATCCGTTTTCTTTTCTTTCGTATTCGTGGCTGTTTGTTGCTTCCTGAACTGCGAGATAGTACCATGCGTTTTCATCAGCGTTGTCTGCCCAAGTTGTCATACCTTCGAGAAGGTCTGCCTTTGCTTCAGGTGTTCTCTTAAGAACTCTGTTGATAAGAGTCATAGCTTCTGCACGGGTAATCTTATTGTCAGGTCTGAATGTTTCTTCTTCATAACCTGCTATCCATCCGTAGGCATCTACTTCTTCAATGAACTTCTTTGACCAGTGGTGATCTACATCGCCGTATTTGTTTTCAGCAACATATTCATATTCAGCAAGTCTTGCAAACATTGTAGCAAATTCTGCTCTTGTGATATTAGCATTGGGATCGAATGTTGTTTCTGTGCGTCCGTTTACGATACCAAGCTTCGCAAGTGTAGAAACCGCTGTATTGAACCAGTCGTCTGCATTTACATCTTCAAATGCATTTTCCTTTGTAAGGTTAGCTGTTCTTACATCATCCTTAAGCATTCTGAAGATCATTGTAACAGCTTCTGCACGGGTGATGTTGCCGTTGGGAAGGATATTTCCGTCGGGGTAACCCATTACATATGCGTAGTGTTCTCCGCCTTCAAGAAGTTCGGGGATTTCAACCTTACTTACAACTGCGCTGCCATCCTTCTTCCAACCTGCGTAGATTGTTACATCTTTATCAACCTTGATAGAGTCAATCTTCTGTGTAAGTTCAGCATCGCTGTACCAGCCTGTGAAGATGTAGCCTTCCTTGGTGGGTTTCATTGTAAGCTGTACTGTAGTTCCATTAGCATACTTCGCGGAAGCAATTGCGCTACCACCGTTAGTATTGAATGTAACTGTATACCTTGTTACTGAAGATGAAGATCCGGGAGAAGGAAGTGTAATACCATCTGTAAAGTCAACCTTTACGGGATATGTTTCGATGAATGTAAGTTCGTCACCTGCAGCATCCTTGCGGTAAAGAACCATATATGCATTTTCTACGCCGCGGCTTTCATTCTTTATGATAGAAACCTGACCGTCATCGTATGTTGCGCCACCAAGCTTTTCGCCGTTTTCCTTGTAGAATTCAATATCAAACCAGTTTGTCTTGAGTACTACAGGCTCAACCGACTTGCCTCGGAATGAAACGCCTTCAGTCTTAACACTTATAGAGCTTTCGTGGCCAAGTGTTTGCACAAAAGCAGGATTTTCTTTGATATCCGCGATTCTTCCTGCAGGTCTGTGAATCTGAATTCCCTTTTCAAGAGCGATGTTGAGAAGCATATTGGAAGCTTTGTAGTCTTCATCAACAGCATTGAGAATAATTTCAACAATACCTTTTTCAGCGTCATTTCCTACAAGGAGCTGAATGTCAGTAAAGATATCTCTTCCAACAAAGTAGCCACTGTTTACTGCTATTACGCCATTTGCAGCCAATTCAAAGGCTACATCAAATGTATCTTCATAATCAGCACCAGCTACAAGTTCCACTGCGTCTTTCGCCAAAGCGATGTTGGAATCGTTCTTGAAATTAAGAGCGTAATCCTTACCAGCACTTGCAAGAGCGCTGAGGCTTGATGAGGTACGGAATGAAATTCCTTCCTTTTCAGCAACTTCTGAAGCGAAGATCATTATTGTCTTCTTTGTAATATCGTTTGCAGCTACGCCGCTCTGATAGCTATCTTCAAGATCTGTGCTTGTGCTTGAGAAAGCAATCTTGAGAAGGTTCTTGATTACATCTTCAATATATCCTTCAAGCATTTCTCTTTCAGCGCCGTCTTCATCAATGATGCGAGCGTATTCCGCCACAACATCATCGGGAGCACCCGGAGGAGCTATTACAGTTGTATTAGCTTCAAGAGTGTTTGCAAAATCCTTAAGAGGATTGAATGTCTGCTTCCAGGTTAAGCCTGCTGTATTGTTTAAAGCGAGTACCGCTCCAATTGCAGGATCATTTGCCTTTGCAAGAGCACAAAGATAAAGCTTCTGATTTACTGTCAAGCCGTCGTGCTCAAGAATCATATCAATAGCTTCACTTATATCAGCTGTGTCAATTATTGAGTTAACATCTTCGATTGCAGCAATCTGTGCAGCGTGATAGTCGATATCCTTCTGCCACTCTCCTGTTGTTGCATCGTAGTTAACTTCGTCAAGCACGGAGCCAGCTTTATCAAGAACTGCATCTTCATTCACTGCTGCAAATGAAGAAACGGATAAAGCGAGAAGCATAGCACCTACGAGCAACACACTTAAAATGCGTTTTTTCATAATTTCCCTTCCTTTATAAAATTTATTTTTTATATATAAATATAATTATTGTAATTATAACACAAAGCTGATGCTATTTCAAGTGTAAATTTGTATTTTCAGGCATAATAAATCCCCTGCGGAAT
>JAZRFX010000132.1:0-3046 GCA_045643845.1 Clostridia bacterium
CGCCATTAACTTAACCATAACGGCTTTCTGTGCGTGAAGTCTGTTTTCTGCTTCTTCAAAAATTTCGTCAGCGTGTGCTTCGATGATTTCAGCAGTAATTTCTTCTCCACGGTGTGCGGGAAGACAATGAAGAACCATTGCACCTTCATTTGTAACTTCCATAAGCTCTGTATTTATCTGATAATCTTTAAAGATTTTTGCTCTCTTTTCGGATTCTTCTTCCTGTCCCATTGATGCCCATACATCAGTATAAAGAACATCGGCACCCTTTGCAGCTTCTTTGATATCAGGAGTGCAGGTGAACTTTCCGTTTTCGCTTGCCCACTTCATGATTTCTGCATCAGGTTCGTAACCTGCAGGGCAGGCAATTGAAACCTCCATACCCATCTTGATACCACCTACGATGAGTGAGTTTGCCATGTTATTACCGTCGCCTACATAGCACATCTTAAGACCTTCAAGCTTACCCTTCTTTTCGCGGATTGTCATAAGGTCTGCAAGCACCTGGCAGGGATGACAGTAGTCGGTAAGACCATTTATTATCGGGATATCTCCGTATGAAGCGAAATCTTCAACTTCCTTTTGCTCGAAGGTACGAATCATAATACCGTCAAGGAATCTTGAAAGAACGCGGGCAGTATCCTGAACAACTTCGCCGCGTCCAATTTGGAGGTCACGGGGAGAGAGGAAAAGTGCACTACCGCCGAGGTCAAACATACCAACCTCGAAGGATACTCTTGTTCTTGTGGAAGACTTCTGGAAAATCATACCGAGAGTCTTGCCCTTCAAGAGATGGTGCTCTATACCATTTCTCTTTTCATATTTAAGTTTATCGGCAAGGTCGAGAATTTCTACAATCTCTTCCTTGCTTAAATCAGCGAGCTTTAAAAAATGTTTCATTATTTACATGCCTCCTTAATAATTTCAAGCGCCTTTACGAGGAGCTCCATTTCTATGTTAAGCGGGGGAAGAAGTCTTACTCTGTCCTTCGCGGTAAGAACGAGTACGCCCTTATCCATACAGTAGTTTACAACTTCCTTCGCTTCTTTTACAGTTTTAATACCAATCATAAGACCAAGTCCCGAAATATCCTCGATTCCTTCAGCACCCGAGAGTGTTTCGCGGATAAGCTGAGCTTTCTTTGATACTTCATTGAGGAATTCGTCGGTCAGTCTTTCAAGAATGCTTATTGCACCACTGCAACAAACGGGGTTTGCGCCGAATGTTGAGCCGTTAAGACCAGGTGTGAAAATATCCTTTACCTTTTCGCCAAGCATTGTTGCACCGAGGGGAAGTCCGCCGCAAAGTCCCTTTGCGGTAGATACAACATCAGGCATAATGCCATACTGCATATATGCGTAAAGAGTACCTGTTCGGCCATTGCCTGTCTGAACTTCGTCGACAATAAGAATTAGATTGTTTTCCTTGCAAAGCTTATCTACTTCGGAAACGAATTCTTTATCAAGAGCGTTCACTCCGCCTTCGCCCTGAACAAGCTCTATCATTATCGCACAGCATTTGTTTTTTTCAACTGCCTCGCGAAGCTTTTCAATGTCATTGGGAGGAGTATGAACAAATCCTTCAGTAAGAGGTAAAAATTCCTGATGGAAATTCTCCTGACCTGTCGCCGCAAGAGTTGTGTGCGTTCTGCCATGGAAACTCTTTTCAAGAGTGATGATTGTGTAGTAATCCTCGCCCTTATTAAGCTTTCCATATCTTCTTGCTGCTTTTATTGCGGTTTCATTTGCTTCCGCACCTGAATTGGAAAAGAAAACATTTTTCATTCCCGTACGGTTGCAGAGCATTTCAGCAAGATCTGCACAAGGAGCGGTGTAGTAAAGATTGGATGTGTGCGCAAACTTATCAAGCTGTGCCTTTACTGCATTAACCCATTCTTCGTCACAAGCGCCGAATGTGTTTACCGCGATACCGCTGCCGAGGTCAATATATTCCTTGCCGTCGCTACCCTTTAAAATTGAGCCTTTTCCATCTACTATTTCAAGCGGAAAGCGTCCGTAGGTAGGTGCGACAAATGCCTTGTCTTTTTCAAAAGTGTTCATTTTTAAAACTCCTTATATATCCCAAATTACGGTGCTGTACTCAAAGTACGCACCGTAAGTAAAAAGCACAATTACTCCCCGCGTACAAACATAGTACCGATACCCTCGTTAGTAAGAGTTTCGATAAGAATGGAGTGGGGGATTCTGCCGTCAATTATAAATACTTTTCTTACACCACTGTTGATAGCGTCAATACAACACTCAACTTTGGGTATCATACCGCCTGAAATAACACCTTCTTCAACAAGTTTGGGTGCTTCGCTGGTATAGATTTTTGAAATAAGAGTAGAGGGGTCATCCTTATCACGAAGAATACCCTCAATATCGGTCATGGAAATAAGACTTTCCGCGCCGAGTATACCTGCAATCTTTGCAGCCGCTGTATCAGCGTTGATATTGTAAACATTGCCTTCCTTATCACAGCCTACAGTTGAAATAACGGGGATATAACCCTTTTCAAGAACATCTGTGATAGGCGCAACATTGACATTTGTTATTTCTCCGACATAGCCAAGCTCGGGATTGAGAACTTCCGCCTCAATCATATGACCGTCGATACCGCAAAGACCGATAGCGTTTCCGCCCTTGTGATGAAGGAGGTTTACAAGATTCTTGTTGACCTTACCTGCAAGCACCATTTGTACTATATCAACAGTTTCTTTATCAGTAACACGAAGACCATTGACAAATTCACTCTTTTTGCCGACCTGATTAAGCATTTGTGTAATTTCAGGACCGCCACCGTGAACGAGAACGACTTTAATACCGATAAGTGACATCAGTACGATATCTCCCATAACGGCATCTTTGAGTTCATCGTTAATCATAGCGTTTCCGCCGTACTTAACAACGATTATTTTGTTATTATATTTTTGGATGTAGGGAAGTGCCTGGGTTAATACTTCGGCTCTCTGAGCGTTTCTCATAGTCTTTTCCTCCAAATTTTCAATGCATAATGCAAAATGCACAATGCAGAATTGTATGAG
>JAZRFX010000133.1:0-9958 GCA_045643845.1 Clostridia bacterium
TCAAAAGAATAATATGAAAGAAGCAGTTGCATAATGAACTGCTTCTTTTTGTTGATTTTAAGAAATAACTGTGGTAAAATTACGCTATGCAGAAATATGGAATATAAAACCGAAACGGAGAAAAATATGCAGAAAAAAGCATTCATTTATATAATTCTTGCGGGAATATTATGGGGGACATCAGGGCTTTTTGTAGATTTTTTAACCCCTATGGGACTTTCCGCATTGCAAATAACCGCAATACGAGGAATAGTATCGGCGATATGTATGTCAATATATGCTCTTATTTGTGATAAAAAACTGTTTAAGGCAAGCGTAAAGGAAATCTTATGCTACATTTTGAGCGGGTTTGCTATATTTGCGACATCAGCTTGTTACTTTATATCTATGAAAGAATCGTCAGTTTCAACAGCCGTTGTCCTGATGTATACGGCACCGATTTTGGTAATGATATTTTCGGTTCTGTTTTTAGAAGAAAAATTCACTCCCATAAAATTAGTTTCGCTGATTCTGGTGATGTGCGGCTCCTGCCTTGTGTCAGGCATCATCGGTGATTTTAAATACAGCGCGAAGGGAATCCTTTTCGGATTCGGAGCAGGCGTTTCTTATAGTACATACAACATTATAACAAAAATAGAAATGCGCCATAAATCAAATCCAATATCGGCGAGTATGTATAGTTTTATTTTTATGGCGGGTTTTTCAATTTTATTTTCAAACGCGATTGAAATTGGCGAGGTAGCAGTTATAGTTCCCTTATCCGCAATAGCAATGCTTCTTTGCGGATTGTGTACCTGCGTAATGCCATACTTTTTATACACGCTTTCGCTTAAAAGTCTTCCCGTAGGAACGGCGGCATCGCTTGGAATTGTTGAGCCTATGGCGGCAACTTTATTCAGCATAACTCTCCTTGGGGAAAAACTCGGGGTTTATACCACTATAGGAATAGTGCTGATTCTTGCAGCGGTTTTCCTGCTCAGCAAGACTACAAACGAAGAATAGAAAAGGGATAATTATGAAAACAGTTTTTATTGTAAATCCCGCTGCAGGGCAGGGGAATAATATCAGCAAAATTATTGACAAGTTAAATGCCTTGACGGATATCGAGAAAGAAGTGTATATAACAAAAGGCATCGGTGACGCGACACGATATGTGAAAGAGTATTGTGAATCTCGCGGCGCAGCGAGATTTATCGCATGCGGGGGAGATGGAACGTTCGGCGAAACATTAAATGGTGTGATTGGTTTTGATGATGCTGAAATTGGAATAATTCCGATTGGTACAGGTAATGATTTCTGCCGTAATTTTGAAGGAAAAGGTTCGTTTGATGATATATTAAGTCAGGTAAATGGCGAAAGCGTGAACTGTGATGCAATCCGCTACACGACCACAACTTCAAATGGTTCTGTTACAGGATATTGTGCCAATATGTTTAATATAGGTTTTGACTGCAATGTAGCCGATTTGACTGCGAAAATGAAAAAGAAACCTTTGATATCAGGCTCTGTGGCATATCTCTTTTCAATTTTTGCCACTCTTATCAGAAAAAAAGGTGCAAATCTTAAAATAAAAATTGACGGAAAAGAAAGGCATAACGGTAAACTTCTCCTCACATCAATAGCTAACGGTTGCTATTGCGGAGGAGGAATTAAAAGCAACCCGCTTGCCTTGGTTCAAGATGGTAAAATAAATATCAATATAATAAAAAATGTTCCGAGGTATAAATTTATTTATCTGCTTCCGTTTTATATGAAAGGAACTCATTTGAAGATTAAAAACATTGATAAAATAATTCTTTGTGAGGACTGCTCAACTATTGAAATTACACCCATTGAAGGAAGTATGCGTATATGTGTGGACGGAGAAATAATTGACGCAGAAAAAACAACTTTTGAAATTTGTCCTTCCGCCTTTAAATTTGTTATTCCGCATGTTTCGGCGGGAAAAGAGAAAAGTATCTGTTTATAAACAAAAAAGACATCCGATAGGATGTCTTTTTTGTTGGTGCTCGAGACCGGGATCGAACCGGTACGTCTTTGAGGGACACGGGATTTTAAGTCCCGGGCGTCTGCCAGTTCCGCCACTCGAGCAAGCACAAATTATTATAATGTAAAATACAACAATTGTCAATGCTTTTGTAATAAAAATCAGCCACCGCATAAAAACGGTGGCTGTAATTCTATTATTCAGTACCGAAAAGTCTGTCACCGGCGTCACCGAGACCAGGAAGAATGTAACCTTTTTCATTAAGTCTGTCGTCAAGAACGCCGAGATATACATGAACATCAGGGTGAGCTTCAAGAACCTTATCAACACCGACCTGCGCTCCAACAATGCTGAGAACTTTAATCTTCTTTGCACCTTTTTCCTTAAGAAGAGAAATTGCAGCAGCGAGGCTACCACCTGTTGCAAGCATAGGATCAAGAACGAAAGCAGTTCTTTCAGAGATATCTGCGGGAAGATTGCAATAATACTGCTCAGGCTCGAGTGTTTCGTGGTTGCGGCACATACCGATATGACCGATTTTAGCTGCGGGGAGAATTGTGAGCATACCATCTACCATTCCAAGACCTGCACGAAGAATAGGAACTAAAACGGGCTTTTCCGTAGTAATCATTTCGCAATGTGCTGTCATAAGGGGAGTGGGGATATCTACAGGAGTAGTTTTCATATCGCGTGTTGCTTCATAGCAGATAAGCATAGCGATTTCGCTTACAAGTTCGCGGAATTCCTTACCGCCTGTGTTTTCGTGGCGGAGAAAAGCGAGCTTGTGAGAAATCAGGGGATGATTCATAACTGTAAAGTTTTCCATTTGTGCGCACCGTCCTTGTATCATTTGTTTATACTATTATACTCTTTTGATTTGTGTTTGTCTATACTTATTTTGATTTAGGTTTTGAAATAATTGACATTATCACCGCGAAAAAGGTTGCGGCAGCGATTCCGCCTGCGGTCGCAGTAAGTCCGCCAGTAAAAATACCGATAAATCCATCCTTATCCACAGCTTTTTTTACTCCCTGAAAGAGAGCGTGTCCAAAGCCTGTAAGCGGAACTGTTACGCCTGCTCCTGCGAATTTATCGAGCTTTTCGTAAATCCCAAAGAGGGATAAAATAACGCCGCTGCATACATAACCCGTTAATAGCTTTGCAGGGGTGAGTGATGTTTTATCTATAAAAACTTGACCGATGGCGCAAATGGCGCCGCCAACAATAAAAACCCATAAATAGTTCACAATAATACGCCTCCTGACACTATTATTGTGAAACAAGGGGAAATTATTCTTTATTCAAGAGATTTTCCTTATATTTTTGTCTGTATTCGCTCGGGGAAACGCCAAGATGCTTTTTGAAAATATCATTAAATCTTTGCTGGGCACTGAAACCAACAGCAGCAGCGATATCGCCGACTTTAAGATTGGTTTCTTCCAACATTGCTTTTGCTTTTTCTATTCTTACGCTTAAAAGATATTGAATGGGACTTGTGCCGTAGCTCTTTTTAAAAGCTCTTGCAAAATGGCTCGTAGAAAGATAAACATAGCCTGCAATATCCGAAAGTGATATGTCGTTGTTGTAGTTGTTGTTTATGTAACCTTTCGCAGACTCAAGAATCTCCTGAAGCTTATGTCCTTTTGTAGAAAGATTTGATTCCCACTGTTCACGAAGGCTCCTGCTGAGCCATACAAAAAGCTCCATCGTAAGAAGGCTTCTCAAAAATTCGCTTTCGCCGTCGGTGGATTTTGACTCGTGCATAATTTGCTGCATTATTGTAGAAATGTTTGAGCAATAATTGCTTGAAAGCTTGAAAAATCCGCCAAAATCGTTGTTTTCGGAAATGAATGACAAGAAATCATTAGCACTGATATCAGAAATATTTTTTTCGTCGCTTCTTGAAAACATGAATTTAAGGACAATGAAACGACATGGGCGAGTGCTTTCAACCTTGAGATAGTGCGGGATTCTCGGCTTTATAAGAATAAGGTCATCGGTGCGGACGCTTATGGTTTTATCGTCAATATAGAAAGTTCCGCGATCGATTTCCTGCAGGTAAACAAGTTCGAATTCATCGTGGAGGCTTATATGGTTAGGATGATGTCTGGCATCCATAATTTTTTGTACAGTCTTAACTACAACGGGAAGACCTGTCTCGGAATTTGCAAGATTTTGCCAGATTCGGGGAAATTCGCTCATTTTTAACACCTTTCTTAAAAAATATTTAAACTTATTATACTATAGATATTTACAAAATGCAATTAGTTATGTTAGAATAGACTCATATAAGAATGTGCAAAAGAAAGGCTGTGGTTTTATGCAGAAAAAATATAAAAGAGTTCTTATTAAAATGAGTGGCGAAGCTCTTGCAGGCGATAAGGGTTTCGGTCTTGATGAAAAGACTCTTGACTCAATAGCAAAAACTGTTAAAGAATGTGTTGATATGGGCGTTCAGATAGCTGTTGTTGTTGGCGGCGGAAATTTCTGGCGCGGAAGAACGGGCGAAAATATGGAACGCACACGCGCTGACCATATGGGTATGCTCGCAACTGTAATAAATTCTCTCGCTCTTTGCGACGCGTTTGAGCGTAACGGAATTCCTACCCGTGTTCAGACAGCAATCGAAATGAAGCAGATTGCTGAAACATACATAAGAGGCAGAGCAGTTCGTCATCTTGAAAAGGGAAGAGTGGTAATCTTCGGTTGCGGTACAGGAAACCCCTTCTTCTCAACGGATACAACGGCGGCTCTCCGTGCAGCTGAAATTGATGCTGATGCAATTCTTCTTGCAAAGAAGGTTGACGGCGTATATGACAGCGATCCTGCAATTAATCCCAATGCAGTAAAATTTGATTCAATTTCATACATAGATGTGCTCAACAAGGGCCTTGGCGTTATGGATACGACAGCAACTTCGCTTTGTATGGATAACAAGATGCCCATTCGCGTGTTCGGACTTTCTGATCCTGATAATATTAAGAGAGTTCTTAACGGCGAAGAATTAGGCACACTCGTTTATGCGTGATTTTTATTTATAATTTTTAATATTTGGAGGACAAAATAATGAGAAACGATTACCCCGAACTTTCAGCAAAAATGGAAAAGGCAATAAACTTTTTCGTAGAGGACCTTGGCTCAATCCGTGCAGGTAGAGCAAGCACTACAGTTCTCAATAAAATCAGTGTTGACTATTACGGCACAGCAACTCCCATTCCTCAGGTTGCAGCAGTTGCTTCTCCCGATGCAAGAACAATTACAATTCAGCCCTGGGATGCAACACTTATCAAGGAAATTGAAAAGGCGATTTTAGCATCAGAACTTGGAATCAATCCCCAGAACGATGGTAAGATGATTCGTCTTTCATTCCCTCAGCTTACTGAAGACCGTCGTAAGGAGCTTACAAAAACTGTTGCGAAGAAGTCTGAAGACTGCAAGGTTGTAATCCGCGGTATCAGAAGAGATGAAATCGAAATATATAAGGCGATGAAGAAAAAGAGTGAAATCACAGAAGATGACCTTAAGGGTATCGAAAAGGATATTCAGGATATCACTGATGCACAGATTAAAGAAATTGACAAGATTGCAGAAAAGAAAAATAAAGAAATAATGGAAATATGATTATGCTTAAATTTAAAAACTTGTTTAAAAAAGTTGAGCATAAGGTGGACTTTGAAAATTTACCGCAGCATATCGGTATAATTATGGACGGAAACGGCCGCTGGGCAAAAAAACGCGGCCTTCCTCGTTCAGGCGGTCATGCTGCTGGCGCAAAAACTTTTGAAAAAATTGTCGAGGATGCAGGCGAAATCGGTATCAAGGTTGTTACATTCTACGCGTTTTCTACTGAAAACTGGAACAGACCTCAGGATGAAGTTAATGCTTTGATGAAACTTTTGGAAGATTATCTTGATCACGGTCTTGAAAGAATAGCGGGACGCGATGTAAGGGTAAACTTTATTGGCGATAGAACTGCCTTTTCCGATGCATTTCAAAAGAAAATTGCACACATGGAAAAGGCCACTCGTGATAACGGTGGTCTTTTGCTTAATCTTGCGCTTAATTATGGAAGTCGTGCCGAGCTCACTTCTGCTATGAAAAAAATAGCCGAGGATGTTAAAAATGGAAAAATCACTCCCGAAGAAATTACGGAGAAGATGATATCTGATAACCTCTACACAAAAGGACAACCTGATCCCGATCTCATTATCCGCCCGAGCGGAGAGTTCAGACTCAGCAACTTCCTTATGTGGCAGGGAGCTTACAGCGAGCTTTGGTTCTCGGATTGCCTGTGGCCTGACTTTACAAAGGAGGATTTACTTCAGGCGATATCTGATTATCAGAAAAGAAACAGAAGATTTGGAGGAGTTTAATACTCTTCCTGAAAGGATGTTTGCATTATGAAGCAACGAGTAATCAGTGCTTTTTTTGGAATAATACTACTTGTTCTTGTTTTGCTTGGAAACCAGTGCGTGTTTGATATTGTAGTTACACTCATTTCAGCTATGGCGGTTTTCGAAGTGTTGAACGCGATTGGCCTCAGCAAAAATAAAAGAATGACTTTAATCGCTGTATTGTTACCTGTAGCACTTATGGCGGCGTCTTATATTTCTAAAGAAAATTCAACTGAATATTTTTCTTCAGTTATCTTCTTTTTTGCGGCAATATTTATGATTATGATGCTCTTCAGCAAGGGGAGATATAACTTTACCGATACAGCGCTTTACATTGCGGTATCGACAGTTTTTGCTCTTTCGTTCTTACATGTATCTATGGTAAGGCGTCTGGGTAATGGAAATCTCGATGTGCTTGTAATACTTATAGGCAGTTGGATTACGGACACCTGCGCTTATTTCAGCGGTTATTTCTTTGGAAAGCATAAACTCGCTCCTGAAATCAGCCCTAAAAAAACAATTGAAGGTTCAATTGGCGGAATAATCGGTGTTATGATTATAATCGTAGCATACGCCGTTATAGCAGGAAATATAATGAATATGTCTGTCAATATATATTCCGCTGTTGTTGTGGGTATAGTAGCAGGTATAGTTTCCCAGTTTGGTGACCTTTGTGCATCGATAATAAAGAGAGAGCATTCAGTCAAGGATTTTGGTAATATTATGCCCGGACACGGAGGCGTAATGGACCGCTTTGACAGTCTTCTTTTTGTTGCTCCCGCAGTTTATTATATACTTAAGTTCTTCCCGATATTTTTTTGATAAAAAGAAGGTAGCCATATGAAAAAGATTTCAGTACTCGGCTCAACGGGTTCTATAGGAACTCAAACACTCGAGGTTGTAGACATTACAAAAGAATATCAGGTTGAAACTCTCAGCGCTCATTCTAATGTTTCTCTTATGGAGGAACAAATCCGTAAATACAAACCTAAAATGGTTAGTATGACTGATGAGAATGCGGCAAAAGACCTTAAAATACGAGTTGCTGATACCAATACGCAAGTGCTTTCGGGAATTGAAGGTGTTTGCGAGTGTGCGGCAGAAAATGAAGCGGATGCCGTTGTAACTGCCATAGTGGGTATTGCAGGCCTGAAGCCAACTCTCAGCGCGATTTCAGCAGGAAAGAGGATAGCTCTCGCAAACAAGGAGACACTTGTAACTGCAGGCGAAATCGTCAAGAAGGCGGCAAAGGATAATAATGTCGAGATAATTCCCGTTGATAGCGAACACAGCGCGATTTTTCAGTCAATTTCAAATCAGCAGAAATTCCTGAAAAAAATAATCATAACTGCTTCGGGTGGTCCTTTCTTTGGAAAGGATAAGGAGTTTCTTAAAACTGTAACTCCTGAAATGGCGCTAAAGCACCCCAATTGGTCTATGGGTGCTAAAATCACTATTGATAGCGCTACACTTGTAAACAAGGGACTTGAAATAATAGAGGCTATGCATCTTTTTGATATCAGCGTTGATGATGTACAGCCAATAGTTCACAGGGAAAGCATTATTCACTCTATGGTTGAGTTCTGCGACGGAAGCGTTATTGCACAGTTAGGCGTTCCCGATATGAAGCTTCCTATCAGCTATGCTCTTTCTTATCCTGAAAGAACCGTTCCTGTAACTGATACGCTCGATCTCGTGAAGGTATCAAAGCTTTCCTTCTACGACATAGATAACGAGGCCTTTCCCGCAGTTCAGCTTGCAAAGAAAGCTGCCAAGGCAGGTGGCGTGATGTGCGCAGTCTACAACGGAGCGAATGAGGCTGCAGTTGAAAAGTTTTTGAAAGGCGAATGTAAATTTGCGCAAATAACTGAGTTTATAGAAAAAGCAATGCAAAAAGCACCTGTAATTGAAAAGGTTTCGCTTGAAGATATTGCCGCTGCTGATTCTTTAGCCAGAGAAATTGTAAAGGAATGTTGTTAATTGTCGATTCTGATTACCATCATCGGTTTTGGAATAATGGTGCTCTTACATGAATTGGGGCATTTTATAACCGCCAAAAAATTCGGAGTGCTTGTACACGAATTCGCAATAGGAATGGGGCCAAAGCTTTTCTCATTCGGAAAAGGAGAAACGAAGTATTCTTTAAGACTTTTTCCTATAGGAGGCTATGTAAAACTCGAAGGGGAAAATGAATTAGAGGAAAATGATGATCCCCGTTCTTTTTCAAATCTTCATCCTTTTAAAAGGATTATTGTACTTGTTTCAGGCGCTTTAATGAATGTTTTGCTGGGTTTTTTGATTTTTACAATTATAAACTTAAGCGTTGGCGTTGTTCCGAGTAAAATAGATAATATTCCGAAGGAGCTTTCGGATAAACAAATCTATCTTCAAAGCGGAGATGAAATTTTAAAGCTCAATAATACGCGTGTAAGAACAAATGATGATGTCCTTCTTTTTATGAGTCGTTATGATGAAGGCGAATCGATATCAATCACGCTTAAGCGAAATGGTGAAAAAATCACGATAGATAATTTTAAACCAATTAAGACGGAGGCAGGCTTCAAGCTCGGCGTAATATTCAAACACGAGAATGCAAACCTCATAAAAAGTGCAAAGTTTGCCGTTTTTGACACCGTGTATATCACGAAAGCTGTAATTTATGCGGTCGGCGACCTTGTTACAGGAAAAGTAGGTATGAATACTCTTTCAGGTCCTGTCGAGATAGTTTCTGTCGTAGACTCGGTTGCTTCAGCGAATAACGAATATGCCTTTTTGTCGATACTGCTGCTCTTTGCAATGATTACAGTTAATCTCGGCGTGTTCAATCTTCTTCCTTTCCCGGCTCTTGATGGAGGAAGCATAGTTTTTGCGCTGTATGAGCTTATAACGAAAAAGAAAATTAAAAGTGAAATAGTAGGATACGCAAGCATTATTGGATTCGTTCTTTTAATGACTCTCGCTGTTTTTGTGACAGCAGGAGATATAGCGGCCCTCTTTAAATAAACGAAAAAGGAGAAACACTAATGAGTAGAGCATTTGCAAGAGAAGACGCATTCAAACTTGTTTTTGAAATGGAAATTACAAAAATTGATCCTGAAAGCGCAATTTCATATCTTTACGAAACTGTAGATAAAAAGAATGAAATGTGGGCGCAGGAGTTTGTATCTGCACCCAATAGAAAATATATTGAAGAAATCGTCAGAGGTGTTGAGGAAAAGTGTGATTTCCTTATTGAAATAATTACTCCTACACTTAAAGATTGGACGATTTCGCGTATTTCAAAAGTTAATTTGGCACTTTTGAAAGTGCGAGTTTATGAATTCTACTTTATAGAAGATATTCCCGAAAAAGTTTCCGTAAATGAGGCGGTTAAGCTTGCCAAAACATATGGCGGAAAAGAAGGCGCTTCCTTCGTAAACGGCGTTTTGGGAACTGTTCTCGATAATAAACAGGGATGAATTTCCGAAAGGAATTGATATACTATGTCAGATGGCAGAAGAATTGCTACTGTATCTCAAATAAACAATTATATAAAAGCTGTCATTGATAAAACCCCCGTGCTTCAGAACATCTGGAT
>JAZRFX010000134.1:0-6172 GCA_045643845.1 Clostridia bacterium
TGGTGCATTCTCGCGGATTTTCACACGCGGAGGAATTCTTTCAAGGACTGTGCCCTCGGTCGCGCGGATAGCGGTTTTCGAGCCCTTTGTATAGTCGTAGGCATCAAGGTCTACTGCGCCTACGATGCCGCGTCTTACACGGCCTCCTGAAAGCACTCTTTCAGTATAGATAAGGCAGTCTTCGTATGTTTTGAAGACATCGTTTTTCACATATTCGTCCATTGTTTTATTGATTTTTTCAATTCGGCTGTCGCCCTGTGACAGGAACGCCTCGGGGTAAACGAGGTTAAGTGTGCTGGGGGCATCGCCGACGAGCTTTTGCGCCTTTTCCCAGTATTCGGGCTGTGAAGTGTACTGGTCGCACGCAACCACGCTCCATTTTGTAAGGTCACAATTTTTCGGGAGCATTATGTCCGCTTTTCTTAAAACTGCCATAGTAAGATTCTCCTTTATCAAATAGTCCTTTTCTTCGGAAGAGATTGAAATAATATGCTCTCCCAGAAGAAAGGTTTCAGTATAAATTTCCTTTGTCTTTGCCATAGGGCACGAGGTTATTTTCTCGCCGAAATATTTCACACGGCTTTCAAACTGTGTCCACATACATAAAAACGCTTCGTCGGTGAGATTTTTTTCGCATTTTCCCAAAAAGCGCTTTATTATCCGCTCACCATTTTTAACAGGGCGGATTTTTTCGGTGTCAATGCCGATATTTCTATCACTTACGGCGCAGACCGTCAGTCCATCCGTATGCGAAAGCGAAAAGAAAAGTCCGTCAGTATATGGTTTTCCACTTGGCGTTTTTTTAATTTCGAAGTCACTTTTTCCGCTATATTGAAAAAGTGCTTTTTTTATAAATTCGTCGCTCTTTGGATTTGCAAATGTATAATAGATTTTTATCATTGCATTTCACCGAGCTCATAAAGTATTGCCGATGCAATTGTAAGCGGTGCCGTTTCGGTACGGAGGATGCGTTTGCCGAGCGTCACGCTGACAATTCCGCTTTCCTTTGCAAGAGCGACCTCGTCCTTTTCAAAGCCACCTTCGGGGCCGATCATAACTGAAACTGTTTTCGGGTTTTTTCCTGAAAGCGCAGTTTTGAGGGAGGTTTCAACCTCCTCCTCGTACGCGATGATGGAAAGGTCAGCTTCGCCCGCCATTTTAACGGCGTTTTTGAAGCTCATCGCGTCGGTTACCTCGGGCACGATACCGCGTTTGCTCTGCTTTGCCGCTTCGCGCGCAATTTTACGAAGGCGGTCAACCTTTGCCGATTTGTCAAGCTTTGCAACGGCGCGCTTTGTGTCAACGGGCACAATTCGTACTGCGCCGATTTCAGTAAGCTTTTGCACAATTGTTTCAAGCTTTGGATTTTTTGGCACGCCCTGAAAAATCGTAAGCTGTACCTCGGGCTCGGTTTCCGCTCTGCGCGAGGATGTGATTTCCGCCACAACGCTCTTGTCGGAAAAATCCGAAAGAACTGCCTCGTAAAACATTCCTTCGCCGTCGCAAAGGGTGACGCAGTCGCCCTTTTTCATACGAAGAACACGGCTGATGTGCTGTGCCTCCTCGCCCGTTATAACGGCAGTATTTTCAGTTATATCACTTTTTTCTATGTAGAAATTAGCCATAAAATCACCTTATTTGGAAATAATGCAATACCAGTCGTTTTCCTTTTTGATTTCTAAAATTTCGAAGCCTTCTTTTTCGATTGCTTCCTTCACTTCATCGATGCGCATTTCGATAATACCGCTTGCGATGAATGTACCGCCGTCTTTAAGATAGCGTCTGACATCCTTTGAAAGGGGGATTATTACATCCGCCACTATATTTGCCACAACGATATCGTAAGGACCGCTTTTCTCGGTCGAGGACTTAAACTCCTCATCAATTAAGATGTTGCCGTCTAAAACTGTGTACACATCTTCCCCAATGCTATTGAGCGCGGCGTTTGAGTACGCGATTTTCTTACAATTGGGATCGATATCAACGGCGCGGGCCTCACTTGCACCGAGCATAAGCGCGATGATTGACAAAATACCGCTGCCGCAACCGAGGTCAAGCACTTTGTCGCCCTTTTTAACGGTCACATCAAGTGTTTCCACGCAAAGACGGGTTGTTTCGTGCTGACCGCTGCCGAAGGTCATCCCCGGGTCAATGTTGAACACGATTTTATCCTCGGCATTTTCAATCTTTTCCCATTCGGGCTTTATGATAAGACGGTCGCCGACATAGATGGGCTTAAAATACTGCTTCCAGTTATTTTCCCAATCCTCCTCGTGCATTGTGTCAATTTCAACACGGAGCGAGCCGAAAAGGTTGTCGCTGTCAATACTCTTGAACGAAGCGAGGTCGTCGCGCACGCTCTGGAGCTGTTTATGACCGATTTCGTTGTCGCTGACATAGATTTTAACGCGGGTTTCTCCGTTCATTTTTTCGCGGAGCTCCTCGTCAACATAGTCCCAGTACTGCTTGTTATTTTCAAGGAAATCTTCAAAATCGTCCTTGTCCTGAATTTCGACACCTGTGATGCCGAGATTATATAATCTTCCGCAAAGGGGTTCTATCCCTTCGGGAGTTGTGTATATACTTACTGCAAGCCAATCCATATTTACGATTCCTTTCAGTTTTTGAAATAGTCTTTGAGCTTTTCGCTGAATTTCTTTTTCTGCGTGTAATTACGCTCGTTGCTCTCCTCGGCGAACTGCTCAAGGATTTCGCGCTGTTTTGAAGAAAGGTTCTTCGGAATTTCAACGATTATGCGCACATACTGGTCGCCTCTCGCACCGCCACGAATTGACGGGATGCCACGGCCTTTAAGACGGAACTTAGTTCCGTGCTGAGTACCCTCGGGGATACGATGCATAACGGGACCGTCAAGAGTGGGGATTTCAACCTCGCAACCGAGTGTCGCCTGAACAAATGTTATCGGCACATCGAGGTAGACATTGTTGCCCTCTCTTGTAAAGACATTGCTTTGCTTCACATAAATTGATACGAGAAGGTCGCCTGCAGGGCCTCCGCGAAGACCTGCTTCGCCCTGACCGCGCAGGGAAACTGTTTGTCCGTGGTCGATACCTGCGGGGATATTTACCTCAAGCTCGCGCTTTTTACGATTTTGTCCGCTGCCGTTACATATGGGGCACGGATCGGAAATAGTAGTACCGCGACCGTTACACTGATTACAGGTTGAAGTTGAAGCGAACTGACCGAAGGGCGTTTGCTGAACAGTTCTCATTTGTCCTGTACCGCCACAGCGTGCACACTTTACGGGAGATGTGCCCTTCTTTGCACCGCTGCCGCCACATTCGTCACAGCTTTCGCCACGGATGATAGTAACCTTCTTTTTACAGCCGAATGCCGCTTCCTCAAAAGTAAGCTCCAAAGCCTGCTGAATATCGCGTCCGCGGACGGGGCCGCTTCTTCTCGAAGATGAGCCTCCGCCGAAACCGCCCCCGAAGAAGCTTTCGAAGATATCGCCCATATCGAATCCGCCGAAGCCACCAAATCCGCCTGCGCCACCGCCGAAGCCTGCGTTTCCGTCAACGCCTGCGTGACCGAACTGGTCGTAGCGACTACGCTTTTCGCTGTCACTTAAAACCTCGTACGCTTCCGCAGCTTCCTTGAATTTGTCAGCCGCTTCGGGATTGCCTTTGTTAAGGTCGGGGTGGTACTGCTTGGCAAGGCGTCTATATGCTTTTTTTATTTCATCGTCCGAAGCGCCTTTTTGTACTCCAAGCACCTCGTAATAATCTCTTTTCTCCATGATTCACCTCAAAGAATGCAAAGGGGCGGCGAAAGTCACCGTCCCTTTTTTGTGTGAGTTCGAGTAATTAAGGGGATTGTTAAGGGGTATCCCCTTGACATAAAATCCGTTAAAATCGGGGGCGTGTACCTCGATTTTAACTCCTATAAAGGGCTGACGCGGTGAGCGTCGCGCGAGCGCAAGCCCTTCCCTCGCAACGAATGCTTTTGCGAAGCAAAACTTTTGTTGCGAAATCAGTTTTGTGTTGTATCGGTGAAATCAGCGTCATATACATTGTCAGCATTAGGATTCTGCTGTGCCTCTGCGCCGGGCTGTGCTCCCTGGGGATTAGCCTGAGCATAGAGCTTCTGGCTGATTTCGTAGAACTTTTGCTGAAGCGCGTCAGTTGCTTCCTTGATAAGGTCAGTATTGTCGCCCTTAAGCGCTTCCTTAACCTTTTCGATTTCAGCTGTGATTGCATCCTTTTCAGCCTGCTCTACCTTGTCGCCGATTTCCGAAAGAGCCTTTTCGCTCTGGTAAACGAGCTGGTCTGCATTGTTACGGATTTCGATTGCTTCCTTGCGCTTCTTATCCTCCGCAGCGTACTGTTCAGCTTCCTTAACCGCCTTGTCGATATCCTCGTCGGAAAGGTTTGAAGAAGCTGTGATTGTAATCTTTTGCTCCTGACCTGTGCCGAGATCCTTTGCGCTTACATTTACGATACCATTAGCATCGATATCGAATGTAACTTCAATCTGCGGAACTCCACGGGGAGCAGGTGCAATGCCTGAAAGCATAAAGTTACCGATAGTCTTGTTGTCCTGTGCCATTTCTCTTTCGCCCTGAAGAACATGGATGTCAACGCTCGTCTGATTGTCAGCCGCAGTTGAGAAAATCTGGCTCTTCTTTGTGGGGATAGTTGTATTTCTTTCGATAAGGCGTGTGCAAACACCACCCATTGTTTCGATACCGAGTGAAAGAGGTGTTACGTCAAGAAGTACGATGTCTTTTACATCGCCGCCGAGTACACCTGCCTGAATAGCTGCACCGAGTGCAACACATTCGTCGGGGTTGATGCCCTTATGAGGCTCCTTGCCGATAAGCTTCTGAACAGCTTCGTTAACTGCGGGAATACGGCTTGAACCACCAACCATAAGAACCTTGTCAATCTCGCTTGCATTAAGACCTGCATCCTGGAGAGCCTTCTTTGTGGGGATGATTGTGCGTTCTACAAGCTCTGCTGTAAGTTCGTTGAACTTTGCGCGTGTAAGTGTGATGTCAAGATGCTTGGGGCCTGATGCATCAGCTGTGATGAAGGGAAGGTTGATTGCGCTTGTTGTAACGCCTGAAAGTTCGATTTTCGCCTTTTCAGCAGCTTCCTTAAGACGCTGCATAGCCATACGGTCAGAAGAAAGGTCGATACCGCTTTCCTTCTTGAATTCAGCTACGAGGTAGTTAATGATAGCTTCGTCGAAGTCGTCACCACCAAGACGAGTGTCGCCGTTTGTAGCAAGAACCTCGAAAACGCCGTCGCCGATATCAAGGATTGATACGTCGAATGTACCGCCACCAAGGTCGTAAACCATAATCTTCTGGTCGTTTTCCTTGTCCATACCATAAGCAAACGCTGCTGCAGTAGGCTCGTTGATGATACGAAGAACTTCAAGACCTGCAATCTTACCTGCATCCTTTGTAGCCTGACGCTGTGCATCAGAGAAGTATGCAGGAACTGTGATTACTGCCTGAGAAACTGTTTCACCGAGGTAGCTTTCAGCGTCAGCCTTGAGCTTTGAAAGTACCATAGAGCTGATTTCGGGGGGTGTGTAGCTCTTGTCGTCGATGTTTACCTTGTAGTTTGTACCCATTTCTCTCTTGATAGAGATAACAGTTCTGTCAGGATTTGTAACAGCCTGTCTTTTTGCTACCTGACCGATAAGTCTTTCGCCTGTCTTTGTGAAAGCTACAACCGAGGGAGTAGTTCTTGCACCCTCTGCGTTAGCGATAACGGTGGGCTCGCCACCTTCCATAACTGCTACACATGAGTTAGTTGTACCTAAGTCAATACCAATAATTTTTGCCATGATTTTTACCTCCAAATATGTTAAAAAAATTAATAAACAAACCCTCTCCCCCTGTCATTCTGAGGGAGCTTGCGACCGAAGAATCTCATACCTGCATAATGGCTTCTGTCAAGTCGCTCCAATCGGGATTCTTGCTTTCTATAAGAGCATTTTTTCTCGCTCTTGTCCAACCTTTTATTTGTTTTTCTCGTGCTATTGCACTATTCACATCATTTGTGATTTCGTAATATACCAACTTGTTAACATTGTATTTTTTTGTAAATCCATCTGCAATCTTATTTTGATGTTCGTATAATCTTCGCTTCAAGTTGTTTGTAAAACCTGTATATAACACATTGCCACTTTTATTTGT
>JAZRFX010000135.1:0-2555 GCA_045643845.1 Clostridia bacterium
AGTAGCGATAGTTGAGGAGGCAATCTCTCTTCGTAAAGAGGGGATAAAAAACCCGATTCTTCTTCTGGGACACACATTCCCCGAAAAGTTCGAGGAGGCAATCCTCGGAGATGTCACTCTTACGATTTTTGATGTTGAAGAGGCGGAAATTCTCTCGAAAACCGCACAAAAGCTTGATAAAGAAGCGAAAATTCACATCCCCGTTGATACGGGAATGTCGCGCCTTGGTTATCTTCCGACTGAGGAATATGCCGATACAATAAAGAAAATTTCACTCCTTCCCAAAATCAAGGTTGAGGGCGTGTTTACGCATTTTTCAACTGCGGATGAGGAAGATAAAACCTTTACAAAAACACAGGCACAGCGTTTTATGGAATTTCGTAAAATGCTTGAAGAACGCGGAGTAGAGGTTGAAATTTATCACAGCGCGAATAGTGGCGCAATACTTCAGCACAAGGATTTTGCGTTTGATATGGTGCGCCCCGGGATAATTCTCTACGGGCTTTATCCTGCACAGTTTCTCGGAAAAAATCTTGACCTTAAGCCTGCTATGGAGCTTCGCTCCCATGTTGCGTTTGTCAAGACAGTGAAAAAGGGCGAAGCAATAAGCTACGGCAGAACATTCACCGCCGAAAACGATATGAAAATCGCCACAATTCCCGTTGGCTATGCTGACGGTTATCCGCGTATACTTTCTGGCAAAGGAAGGGTAATCATAAACGGAAAATACGCTCCCATTGTAGGCAGGGTGTGTATGGACCAGTTTATGGTGGATGTAACCCATATTGAAAAGGTTACTATCGGCGACAATGTTATTCTTCTTGGCGAGGAAAATGGAAAAAGTGTAACGGCTGATGAAATCGCCGCACTTGCACAGACAATAAATTATGAGATAGTCTGCGGTTTTTCAAAACGCGTACCGCGTGTATCTTTGGGAAGTGATTAATTGAAAGCGAAAACAGTTTTTGTATGTAAAGAATGCGGAAACGAATCTCCCAAGTGGATGGGAAGATGTACCGCGTGCGGAACATGGAACTCTATGATTGAGGAGGTCGTGGAAAAAACCTCCGATGCTAAAATAAGAAAGAAAGTTTCCCCCGTCCTTATAAAAGAGGTTTCAACCGAGGAAGGCGAGAGAAAGAACGCAGGAAGCAGCGAGCTTGACCGCGTGCTCGGTGGAGGAATCGTGAAAGGCTCCCTCGTACTTTGTGGTGGGGAACCTGGTATCGGTAAATCCACACTTCTTTTGCAGGTTGCAAAATACGCATCAAAAGACGGCAAGGTGCTTTATGTATCGGGCGAGGAATCCGACAAACAAATCCGTCTTCGTGCCGAGCGTCTTGGTGCAGTTTCCGATTCTCTTTATGTGCTTAATGAAACAGATCTTGAATCAATATTGGACGCGATTGAGGTTATGAAGCCCTCTCTTGTGATTGCCGATTCAATACAGACACTTTATTCGCAAAATCTTACCTCCGCACCTGGTAGTGTCGGACAGGTAAGGGAATGCACTCTTAAATTTATGGAGCTTGCGAAAAGTACGGGCACAACCGTATTTATTGTCGGACATGTAACAAAAGAAGGCTCTATCGCAGGCCCCCGTGTTCTTGAACATATGGTTGACTGCGTGCTTTACTTTGAAGGAGAACGGCATCAAAGCTATCGTATAGTGCGCGCCGTTAAAAACCGCTTCGGCTCAACGAATGAAATCGGCGTATTTGAAATGACGGATAAGGGACTTGTGGATGTTCCCAATCCCTCACATATGCTTCTTTCTGGGCGTCCCGTCGATGCACCTGGTAGCGCAATTGTTTGTTCGGTAGAAGGAACGCGCCCCATCCTTGCGGAAATTCAGGCACTCGTTTCAAAAAGTAGCTTTGCTATGCCTAAACGAATGGCAACGGGTGTTGATTATAACCGCGTTTCGCTTATTATGACGGTCCTTGAAAAGCGTATGGGACTTCATCTTGGCGACCACGACGCATATGTCAATGTAACGGGCGGAATAAAGCTTGACGAATCAGCAACCGACCTTGCAGTAGCTTGTGCGATTGCATCAAGCTTTCGTGATAAGCCGCTTCCGCAGGATATGGCATTTTTCGGGGAAATCGGTCTTACGGGCGAAATCCGTACCGTGACTCAGGCGTCAAGACGAATTGCAGAAATTCAGAAAATGGGTTTCAAACGCTGTATGCTTCCCTTTGATTGTCTCGGCAGTATCGATAAATGCGAAGGAATCGAACTTATCGCAGTAAAAACTCTTTCGGATGCTTTATCCTACATTTAAGGAGTAATAAAATGAGTAAAACTGTACTTATAACAGGTGCAAGCCGCGGCATAGGGAAAAGCGCGGCGGAGCTTTTTTATAAAAACGGATATAATGTCGTAATAAATTACAACAAAAGCGAAAAGGAAGCGCTCGGGCTTGCGTCTTCTCTTTCGGGAAGCCTCGCTCTCAAAGGCGATGTTTCAAAAGAAGCCGATGTAAAAGCGATGTTTGAAAAAGCAGTCGCGCATTTCGCCAAAATTGATGTTGTCATAAATAATGCAGGCGT
>JAZRFX010000136.1:0-1352 GCA_045643845.1 Clostridia bacterium
AGACCATAATACTGCCATCTTCCCTGCTTCGGCGGCAGGAGTTCCCTGGAGTGCTGCTACAATTCAGTCAAAGGCGGATGTTATAGCAGACCTTACCGAAGACCTTGCAGCCGAACAAAAGGCGCGTGCAACCTATGACAACATTCTTCGCCTTGCGGACGATCCCGATGTCATAGAACCTATCAAATTCCTCCGCGCACGCGAAATAGTGCATTTCCAGAGATTTGGCGAAGCACTGCGCAGTGTTCAGGATATGAGCGATAAAAGATGCTACAGCGCAAATATGAATAAATAAATCTCTTGACGAAAAAACACCCTACCGCTTGGTAGGGTGTTTGAGCTTTTATTACTTCTTTTGCATAAGGTGGATGCCGAATCCGCCGAATTCTTCTGCAAGATAGATGAACTTTCTTGTGCCGTCAGCATTGAATGTTGCGCTTTCTTCGTTGAATTTAACGCCTCTCTTACCGAGGTGGTAGATAGCTCTTTCAACATTGTTTGCATAAACTGCGATGTGACCGCATTTGCCAGGTCCCTTTGACTTCATAACTTCAAATTCGCTTGTTACGAATACGCTCTTTGCAGTATCCTTTTCAGGAGCCTTGCCGAGGAGCATTGAAAGCATTGCTGCAGTCTTCTGAGCATCTTCTTCGTTTTCGCTGTTGATACCGATATGAGCAATTTCAAGACCGAGCATTGTGTCAACAGCCTTCTTTGTGAGAGCTGTGATTTCATCCCACTGGTCATTATCGATGAAGCTTTCCTTAACCATGAAGCTACCGCCACAAGCAACAATTTTGTCGCAACCGAGGTAACTGTTAACATTGTCAAGACTTACGCCACCTGTGGGCATAAACTTAACGCCACCGTAAGGAGCTGACATAGCCTTAATCTTATCAAGACCGCCGCTCTGCTCTGCGGGGAAGAATTTTACGACCTTAAGACCAAGTTCAAGGGCCTGCTCGATTTCAGAAGGTGTAGTACAACCGGGAAGTGCAATAACATTGTTGTCGATGCACCACTGAACAACCTTGGGGTTGAAACCGGGGCTTACAATAAACTTTGCACCTGCATTGAGAGCACGCTGTGCCTGCTCGATTGTAAGAACTGTACCTGCACCTACGAGCATATCGGGATAAGCTGTTGCAATAGCACGGATAGCATCTTCAGCTGCATCTGTTCTGAAAGTAACTTCAGCTGCAGGAAGTCCGCCATCAATAAGAGCTTTTGCAAGCGGAACTGCCTTTTCAGCATTATTGATTTTAATTACGGGAATAATACCGATATTGTAAATTTCCTTTAACATTCTTATCGTCCTTTCAAAAGTTATCTCTGTACACGACCGCTACCGT
>JAZRFX010000137.1:0-4259 GCA_045643845.1 Clostridia bacterium
TTGCAAGCGGTATTTTTTTGTTGTGGGAAATAGAATATTTAAAAAAAGACGAATGAATAGGAACTGATTTACTTGGCATTTGCCTTTTTCTTCGCTTGGTAAGCAAGCACAATAATAGTATGCACGATGAGTGAAATAATAGATATCACCACAATAAGCGAATGAGAAGTGAAAGGCTTGAAGTAGTGCCCCTTGGGCTCTAATCCAGAAAGTTTTGCAACAGCACAGGAAGAAATGAAACTCAAAACATTCCCGATATAGATAATAGAAACATTGTTCGTTTTTAATGATCCAAAACATAGCAAAGTAAAGCCTGCAAACATTACTGCATAGAACAGCATTGTTCCAGATGTTGCATCTCCATTCACAGAGAGGAATGCAAAGGGAACACAATATGCAACCAATAGCAAAGCTCTAATAATCCAAGATGTTTTCATACAATCACACACCTGCAAATTCTTTTATTGAAAAGATTATACCACAAAATAATAGTTTTTTCAAGCGACTGACTGATTCCGCCGAAATGAAGGAAGGCCCTGCCTTCAGGGACGCAATCACTTTGTGATTGCCCTGCTTGTCCACCCAAACGCTCCGCGTTTCGGTACCGGACTGCGCACCACCTGCCTGAAAAACAGTTCGCAGGACTATTTTTCTACGCTTTTCCGTTTGAAACAATGTCGCTCTGCTTCGCTACCGCTTGCATAGCTCCTGTTTCTGCACAACCCTGCGCCATCGCTTCATCTGCCACCGGCAGCGCTCAGGCTCGGTTCCCACGGGGTTCGAGTCCCAAAAAACATTCAAGTACCTGAATGGGAGCACTGGTGGGCCTTCAGTTTGAGCGTAGCACAATAATCCTGTGAATTATTGTGCCGCTCAAAGTCCCTGCGAGAATCAGGCGGAACGAAGCGACAGACTGATTCCGCCGAAACGAAGTGAAGGAAGGAACGACAAAAGAAAAAGACATCCAAAATGGATGTCTTTCTTTTGGTGGGCCTTCAGGGACTCGAACCCCGGACCGACCGGTTATGAGCCGGTTGCTCTAACCAACTGAGCTAAAAGCCCGTAGCTATTGAAGTTCTACTAGAACTTCAAATGGCTTATGGTGACCCGTACGAGATTTGAACTCGTGTTACCGCCGTGAAAGGGCGGTGTCTTAACCGCTTGACCAACGGGCCACATTTATATCAATTCGGATTATTCCGAACGGACACTTAAAAATTATACAATACAGGTTATGCTTTGTCAAGTTTTTTTATTAAAAATAAAGTAAATAATTTCCCGCAAAAAGCACAAAATATATACGAAAGGAATGATATTATGATAGAACAGGATACAATAAAGCTTCTTCGAGAATGTGATGCAGGCGTGAAAATGGGAATAAGCTCAATCGGGGATGTAATTGAGTATGTTTGCGCTAAAGACCTTGGAGAAAAACTCGAAAAATGCAAGGAAGAGCATATGAAGCTTGAGAAGGAAATAGAAAAAGAGCTTGAAAAGTATAACGACGATGGGAAAGAACCCAACCCTATGGCAAAAGGAATGAGCTGGCTTAAGACAAATGTAATGCTCGTAGTGAATGATTCCGACCACACAATAGCCGACCTTATGACCGAAGGATGTAATATGGGAGTAAAGTCGCTCAACAAATATCTCAACAAATACGAGGCGGCGGACGAGGTCAGCAAGGACATCGCAAAACGCCTTATAAACCTTGAAGAAGAGCTTGCAATCGACATACGAAAGTTTTTGTAATAAAAAGATGAAAAAAGCTGATAATAATAAGCAAAAATACTTGACACTTCTTATCAATAGGACTATTATGTTATAGGCATATTTTTTTATGAAAGAAGTAATGAAAATGAGTACATTATTATCAGTATCAATCGCGCTTCTCGCAGGCCTTTTAATGACTCGTGCGTTCAAGCCTCTCAAGCTCCCGTCAGTTACCGCATATCTTATTGCGGGCGTATTGATTGGACCTTATTGCATTGGCGCACTTGGTATAAAGGGACTGGGATTTGACAGTATGACAGCTGTTCACGCGCTTTCTCTTGTTTCAGAGGTTGCGCTCGGATTTATCGCATTTTCTATCGGTAACGAGTTCCGCGTGGAAGAGCTTAAGCAGATTGGTAAGCAGGCTTTTGCCATCGGTATTTTCCAGGCGCTTACAGCAACACTTTTTGTTGATTTAGCGCTTTTGTGTGTGCATATATTTATGCCCGATGCTCTCTCCGTTGCACAGCTCATCACACTTGGCGCAATTGCAACCGCAACTGCTCCTGCCGCAACACTTATGGTTGTTCGTCAGTATAAGGCGAAAGGTCCTCTTACAGACCTTCTTTTGCCTATCGTTGCACTTGATGACGCCGTAGGCCTCATTGTTTTCGCAGTATCTTTCGGTATAGCAAAAACTCTTGTGACAGGAACTGTCGATATGATTTCAATCATCGTTAACCCCCTGGTTGAAATTGTATGCTCTCTGACGCTTGGCGCAATTATGGGCTGGCTTCTTACTCAACTTGAAAAGATGTTCAACTCAAACACAAACCGTCTTAATATGACTATTGCGTTTGTGTTTTTGACAGTTTCTCTCTCAATGATTGAATTCAGTGTAGGACCTGTGCACATAGGCTTTTCTTCACTTCTCGTTTGTATGATGCTCGGCACAGTTTTTTGCAACATTTGTCCGCTTTCACACGACCTTATGGAGCGTTCGGATAAATGGACATCTCCGCTTTTTGCACTTTTCTTTGTTATAAGCGGTGCGGAGCTTGAACTTGGCGTATTTGCCAATATGTCAATAATCCTTATCGGCGTTATATATATTGTATTCCGTTGCATTGGTAAGTATTTAGGTACTTATGCAAGTGCAAAGGCAACAAAATGCGCGCCGAATATATGCAAGTACCTCGGAATCACTCTTTTCCCGCAGGCAGGCGTTGCGCTCGGTATGTGTGCTACCGCAATGCAGCTTGGTGCCGACGGAAATCTTATCCGAAACATAACACTTTTTGCCGTTCTTGTTTATGAGATTTTCGGACCTGTATTAACCCGTCAGGCGCTTACTCTTGCAGGAGATATTACTCCTATGAGCCACGAGGTTAAGATGAGAAGACATACAAAACTCGAGGAAGCAAAAAACAAACAAAAATAATTAAAAAAGTCACTGCTTTGCAGTGACTTTTTGCATAAAATTTGCTATAATGTAAAGTATAAGGTAGAAGGTGATTTATATGATACTGACAATAACTGCAAATCCGACAGTAGACAGGGTTTATTTTGTTGATAAATTTGAGATGGGCGAGGTGCATCGTCCCGAAAGAATGGTGTACTCCGCAGGCGGCAAAGGGCTTAATGTAGCGCGTGTCGCTCACATAATCGGCGAAGAGGCAAGCGCAATGGGGTTTGTCGGTGGTTTTAACGGCGAATATATAAAAAGCGAACTTCAAAAAATCGGAATAAAAACCGATTTCACGCAGGTTGACGGGGAAACGCGCGTTTGCGTGAACATCTCCGACAGCAAGGGACTTTCAGGCGAAATTCTTGAAAAAGGTCCTGTTGTGACACAAAAACAAGTGGAAGAATTTTTGAAAGCATTTGGAAACTGTGTGGATAATTATAATATTGTCTGCGCATCAGGAAGCCTTCCGCAAGGCGTTGACAGCAGTTTTTATTGCGAGATTATACGCGTATCAAGAGCTCATAACAAGCGCGTCATAGTTGATGCCAGCGGAAAGGTTTTAGAAGATGTCATCGAGGCAAAGCCTTTTATGATAAAGCCTAATCGCTACGAGCTATCGCTTCTTATGAAAAAGGAAATCAGTTCGCTTGAGGATGTAAAAGAAGCGCTTATATTCCTGCATAAAAAGGGAATAGCGCTTCCTCTTATAACCCTTGGCGGTGACGGAGCAATGGCATATATCGATGGTGAATTTTATAAATTCAACTCTCCTAAGGTTGTGGTAAAAAATACAGTAGGTTCAGGCGACAGCACCGTTGCAGGCATAGCAACGGGGTTAAGACGCGGGATGAGTGTAATTGATTCTATAAAGCTCGGAATGGCGTGTGGAACGGCAAATACGCAGTTTGAGGAAACGGGAATAGTATCGCAGGAGCTTGTTGAGAAATATTATAAAGAAGTAACCGTTGAAAAGTTATAAAGAAAGGATGCAAGATTTTCTTGCATCCGTTCTTTATGATTAAATGAATGTTAAAGTATGCTCTCCAACATATTCCTCGCCGAATTCAAGAGGAATAAT
>JAZRFX010000138.1:0-3207 GCA_045643845.1 Clostridia bacterium
ATAATACCATTGTAACCTTCGTAAGAAACACCTGCTGCAAGATTAAGAATTTCGCTTTCCTTAATTTGTCTTAAAGTATTTCGGCACATACTGATGTATGAATTCTTGGGGCCTGTTGCTACCATCGGTGCGAATGACTGAACATAGCTTTCTGCGCCGAGGCTCATCATTTCAGCTTCGAACATACCTTCGATATGTCTTTCAGTCATACCAACTTCAATTTTGGGAACAACTGCTTCAAACATATTTGAAACCATTTCCCAGTTTGTCTTAAGAATTTCAATTTCAGCAGGGCTTTTGATGATTCTCTGTTCGTAGTGGATATCGTCAAAGTCAACGATTTCCGCACCTGCAAAAACACTCTTAAGCTTATTCATAATGATAGACGGGAAAATAAGTCTACCGATGAAACCGATTTTCTTTATGTTGGAATGCTCTTCCTTGATCTGTGCGAAAAGTTCTGCAAAGTCAAGCTGACCTTCAGTATCGTATTCAAATCCGCTTACCTCGCCAATTTCGGGAAGGATTGCAATACGGCTTTCGGGGAGCTGATTCATAATCTGACAGTAGTCATATGATGCCTGTCCGCTGCACACAACAACTTCGCCGTCTGCGGGAATTATGATTGCCGAACTTTCGTTAACGGGAGCAAATCCACAGTAGTAACGAACAATGCCGATTTCGAGAAGGTTTGAGAAGCCTACGAGAAGGTCAACGCCTTCGCGTGCCATAAGCTTTCTCATAGCGTCTACTCTCTGCTTGTATTCTTTTGCTTCAATTTTGGGGTAGTTCATACTATTTCTCCTTTTATATTAAATTTTTTAACTTTAAAATATTTTCCTGTATTCAATCGGGGCATATCCTGTATGCTTCTTAAAAAGCGCATTAAAATACTTGACATCCTGAAAGCCCAAATGCCTGGATATGCTTGTAGCACTATGCTCAGTTTCCCGAAGAAGCCTCTCCGCCTCTTCTATTTTCATCCTGTTAAAGCAGGAAATCAATGTTTCTCCCGTCTGTTCCTTGAATGTGCGGCAGAGGAATGAACGCGAATAATTGAATCTCCCGCAAATATCGTCAAGCGACAGTTTGTTACAAAGATTGTCTCTGAAATAGTTTTTCACCGTTCTTGCGAGAACTTCATAAAAATTTTCATCAGGAAGAAAGATTACCCTTGAATCCTTTCCAAGCGAAAGCTTTCTGAGCAGACAAATCAAAAGATATTCCAACAAAATCAAAATCGCCTGCTGTCCGCCAAAATTAGGATTTTTAAGAACTTTCAGGTTCTCATTCTCATCTATGCAAAAGGTTTTTCCGCATTCTTCTATTATTGCATCCATCATTACTGAAATCGCTGTATCCGAACCGAATTTCATATCTCCCATAGCTTTCAGTGGCTGCGAAAAGCTTTGAAAACAAATTACAAAAACTTTGTTATCCCCGACTTTATCACAATGGTAGGAATGCTTTTTATTGGGCGAAACAAGCGCAAGTTCCCCACTGGTGACAGGCATATTTTCTTTCTCTGTCACAAGGGTTATGTTGCCTTTTTCCACATAGCATAGTTCCCAGAAATCGTGGGATTCCTCATAGTCTTTGTACTTGCCATCAAAATCAAGATATTCCAGAGCTATAAGATCTTTAATGTCTATTACATTGAAAATTCTCTGTCTAATGTAATTTCTCATAACATCACACTTTCTAGTTTAATTATAAAAAATTTATATGCAGATGTAAACCTATAATATTATACTCAATATACCACAATATTCTCCGAAAATCAATCTAAAGAATATTTCCGCACTTGCAAAAAGGATGCGACAGAAAATTCTGTCGCATCCCTTCATTTACGCTTTTATGTAGTCAACAAGGGGCTTTATTTCCTCGATATTGGTAAAGTCGCCGTCCGCGTCGCACAATTCTATAAGGAGTTTTTCGATTTCTTTAGGCTCCTTTTTAGAAGACATGATTTTCTTAAGTGTCTTGAGCGCCGCGCGATGAACGGGAGTAAGTTCTGAAAGAACCATCTTCCCCATAAAGTTGAAAAGCTTTATGTTTTCGGGAACGCCCTGCTTGAAGTTCTTTTCAACAACATATTTGTCGTAATATTCACGGCAATCAATAGGAGTAATTCCCGTGGTGTAAATTGCGATTTTCTTATTTTTCAGATTTTTAAGATTTCTTGTGATAAGTGTCACGCCGTTTATAACCTCGGCATAGAGTCCTCCGCCGTAGATGATTGTGTCGTATTTTTCAAGGTCTGCCGCCGACACGCTCTTATGCTCGACAATATCGCAGGCAAGCTCCTTTGCTATCCACTCGGCATAGGTTTTTGTGCTGCCGTATTTTGTTTTATAAATTACGATTGCATTCATTTTATGTCAGCTCCTATCAATATATATCCCGATGTCACATAGATTCCTTTTCCCGATTTGTAGTGATTTTTAAGCGCCCTTTGAAGAGAAGTATCCTCGGGCAAGCTATCAAAATCAGGATTATCAGCAGGCACGCCGAAAATGAATCCTAACGGGTCCATACCTGCGTTTTTTTGCGCGTAACGCGTAAATCTTTTTCCGAAATTCGCAATATTTGAAGTTTCGGGCAGGATTTGAGCAAGCTGAGGATCACAAAGCCACGAAGTGCAACAAATCGCCTTGGGAGTTTCATCGGGGAAATATTTTTCCGAAAACTTTAGTGCTTCTTCAAAAGACTTGCTTATTGATTCGGGCGCGAAGTTTGTTCTTTGCGGAATATGAAGCTTCAGCACTCTGTCGCCCTCTAAAAGCTTCTTTTCCCATTCGTTTTTTGGAAGTGTTATCTTTTCCTTTGAGGCATATCCGTTTTCAAGGTAGGGGTAACCGATATAGGAATCCTCCGTTTCAGTTACATCGGCATGGAAAGAGCCATCCTCATCCTCAAAATATTTCGAGCCGAGAGGAAATCCGCTTTTGTGGAAATCCCTGTCGTCAGCAAGAGCGATGCTCTCCCCTTTTTTATTTACAAAAACTATTGCACCTGGGTTAATAGTTCCCTTCATTTCGATATTGAAGCATCCGATGGGAATAATATTGCTGTTTACCATGTGTCTTTGCCACCAGTAGCCACCGACACCGTCCCTTTTATTAACTCTGCGGAAGGATGTAAGTCCCTCGGTAAAATAAGAAAGTGCACCGCGTATCTTTTCTTCGGAGATAAAGTCGGAGGCCA
>JAZRFX010000139.1:0-2567 GCA_045643845.1 Clostridia bacterium
TATTTGCAACATTGTTTACTGCAACTCTTTCAAGATATGTAGCGCCGTCAACCTGTGAAAGCATTTCACAAACCTTTACGGGGAAGCCTGCCAAAGATGTGTCACGACCGTAGGGAGAAGTCTGTGTCTTCTGACCAGGAAGTGTTGTAGGAGCCATCTGACCGCCTGTCATACCATAGATTGCATTGTTCACGAAAATTACTGTGATATTTTCGCCACGAGCAGCACTGTGAACTGTTTCAGCAGTACCGATAGCTGCAAGGTCACCATCGCCCTGATATGTGAATACGATGTTGTTCTTGTCGCTTCTCTTAACGCCTGTAGCAACAGCGGGAGCACGGCCGTGAGCCGCCTGAACCATATCACAGTTGAAATAGTTATATGTGAATACGCTACATCCTACTGATGCAACACCGATTGTTCTTCCTGTAACACCGAGTTCGTCAAGAGCTTCTGCTACAAGGCGGTGAATAATACCGTGTGTACAACCAGGGCAATAATGGAGTGTGTTTTCTGTAAGTGCTTTGGGTTTTTCAAATACTACCATTAGTTTTTACCTCCGTTCGCCTCGTAAATTTTGTTTAAGACATCTTCTGTAGTTGTGATCATACCGCCTGTACGATTGCAAAGGAGAACTTCCTTCTTGCAACGGATAGCAAGCTCGATATCCTCAATCATCTGACCCATTGAAAGCTCAACGCTGATGAACTTCTTAACTTTATCAGCAGCTTCGTTGAGAACCTTCTTGGGGAAGGGCCAAAGTGTGATAGGACGAATCATACCAACCTTGATGCCTTCTTTTCTTGCAATGTCGATAGCGTTCTTTGAAACACGAGATGCTACGCCGAATGCTACGATACAGATTTCAGCGTCGTCCATAAGATATTCTTCGTACATAGGCTCGTTTTCTTCGATTGTCTTATAGCGTTCATAACGCTCAAAGTTAAGCTTTTCAAGTGTTTCGGGCTGGATGTAGAGAGAGTTTACAACATTAGGCTTTCTCTCACCCTTTGTACCTGTAAGTGCCCACGACTTGTCGTATTCGTTAACTTTACCTGCTTCAAGAGAAACGGGTTCCATCATCTGGCCCATAGTACCGTCAGAAAGAATCATAGCGGGCATACGATATTTTTCAGCAAGGTCAAATCCCTTGAATACCATATCTACCATTTCCTGAACGCTGTTGGGAGCGAGTACAAGAAGATGGAAGTCACCGTGTGAGCCACCCTTTGTAGCCTGGAAATAGTCAGACTGTGAAGGCTGAATACCACCAAGACCAGGGCCACCACGCTGTACATTTACGATAAGAGCGGGAAGGTCGCAACCTGCAAGGTAGCTGATACCTTCACTCTTAAGGCTAATTCCGGGAGAGGATGAAGATGTCATAACTCTCTTACCTGTTGAAGCAACACCAATTACCATATTGATAGCTGCGATTTCACTTTCCGCCTGAAGGAAAACGCCACCTTCAGTCTTGGGCATTTTCTTTGCCATATAAGCCGCAATTTCAGTCTGCGGAGTAATAGGATATCCGAAGTAGTGCTTACAGCCTGCCATAATAGCCGCTTCAGCAATAGCTTCGTTACCTTTCATTAAAACTTTATCAGCCATTTTTTCTTCCTCCTTACTTCTCAACTGTGATTACACAGTCGGGGCACATTGTTGCGCAAAATGCACAACCGATGCACTTATCCTGTTCCACAACTTCCGCGGGATGATATCCGCGCTTGTTGAGGTCGCTTGAAAGAGCAACAATCTTCTTGGGGCAAGCAGTCACGCAAAGACCGCAACCCTTACACAAATCCTTATCAAAGGTTACCTTTGCCATTACTATCAATTCCTTTCTGCCCAGGTTTGCCTTACAAAAAGGTCAATGGGCATTAAATTTTCTATTTTTCCGCTGAGCGTTTCGTATAAATCCATTCGTACGGCAGTCATCTTAATCGGGATACCTGCTTTTTCGGAAACTTCATTTGCATAGGATACCGATGATAAAACATCCTCCTCGCTTGTGTCGTCGCCGATGTTGGAATTATTCACTATCGCGGTAAATTTCATATGACACGCATTTTCAATTTCGCGCATTATCTCAAGAGTCATTTCGGCGTTTCTTGTAAGAGGGCGATATTTATTGATTACGAAAAGAAGTTCGTAGTCGCCGTCTTCCAATATTCCGTCGCTGTAACGACCAAGCGCAAGCGCGCCGCGGTCGTCACCGCCGACATCAATTACACATTTTTGTTCTTTATTATGTAAAACGCCGTAAGTTTCGGCAGGGAGCGCGGGAACATCAACATTACTGTTGGCAAATTCCGATGATATAAGTCTTACTCCGTTTTCTTCAAGGATTGCCATTGAATCCTTTGTTCTGAAATAGGGGTTTACTATATCAAGGTCGGCAATTGTTACCTCTCCCCCCTGACTTTTGAGCCAGAGCGCATAGTTTACTGCAACATTTGTTTTTCCGCTGCCGTAATGACCGCTGAAAATCGTGATGCGTTTTATACTTCTACTGTCCATCCCATATCATCCTCACGCTTACCCCACTGAATACCTGTAAGAGTATC
>JAZRFX010000140.1:0-1533 GCA_045643845.1 Clostridia bacterium
TTTCATATTATTTGTCCTTTCTTTTCTGACCGAGTTTGTTTTCGGTACCTTCTATAAGTCTTTTAATGTTTGAACGATGTCGGAATATGCAAAGAATTCCGATTATAAGACAAAATACTGAAAATGTATCAATCCTGAAAACGATAAATGCAAAAATCATCGCCGCAACTGACGCAAGGATTGATGAAAGAGAAACGATTTTTGAAATAAGCACTACAATAATAAATGTCGCCATCGCAACGAGTGCGGTGGGGTAGTGGAGCGTTAAAAGCACCGCGAGGCTTGTTGAAACGCCCTTGCCACCTGCGAACTTGTAATAAACGGGAAAGTTGTGACCGAGCACTGCGCCGAGCGCCGCCGCACAGTCAAAAATCATTCCGTCAAATACGCTTCTTACAAGGAGTATTGCAATAACACCCTTTGAAATATCAAGCAGGAATACGATTGCCGCAGGAAGCTTGCCATATGTACGGAGCACATTTGTTGCGCCCGCGTTACCGCTTCCGTGATTGCGGATATCATCTTTTTTTAGCTTTGAATAAATAATTGCAAAATTGAGCGAACCGATAAGATAGCCCAAAACTAAACAAAGTATAATTTTAGCAGCCAATTAAATCAAACCTTTCAAGCTTATTTGGTTTCTTTACTGCGCTCTCTTACTATAAATTTCAGGGGAGTAGCCTTAAGATTAAATGCTTCTCTGATACAGTTTTCTATATAACGGATATAGCTGAAGTGCGCAAGCTCGTGGTCGTTTACAAATATAACGAATGTCGGTGGCTTTGTCGAAACCTGAGTCATATAGTATAGCTTTAATCTCTTACCCTTATCACTCGGGGGCTGAACACGCATAGTAGCCTCAGCAAGACAATCGTTAAGAACACCCGTCTGAAGACGCATTGAGTTCTGGTTTGTTACATAGGTAACCATTTCGAAAATTTTGTCAAGACGCTGACCTGTCTGCGCAGAAATAAAGAGAATAGGCGCATAGGTCATAAAGCTTAACTTTTCGTGGATTTCCTTTGTGAATTCATTGACGCTGTTGTTATCCTTTTCAACGAGATCCCACTTGTTTACGCAGATGATTGATGCCTTACCCTCGTCGTGGGCATAGCCTGCAATCTTGGCATCCTGCTCGGAAATACCTTCCGTTGCATCTATCATAATAAGACACACATCACAGCGCTCAACAGAACCGTAAGAACGGATAACGCTGTAACGTTCAAGCGAGTCTGTAACCTTTGCCTTTCTTCTGATACCTGCAGTATCAATAAGAGTGTACTTTTCTCCGTCGCGCTCGTAAAGTGTATCAATACTGTCACGGGTTGTACCTGCGATATTTGATACAATAACGCGGTTTTCACCGAGGAGCTTATTTACAAGAGAACTCTTACCTGCATTGGGCTTACCAACGATAGCAATTTTGATTGTATCGTCTTCTTCCTCTTCTTCGGCATCGGGGAAATACTTTGCACATTCGGCAAGGACATCGCCAACACCCATTTTATGAAGTGAGGAAATCGCAATCGGGTC
>JAZRFX010000141.1:0-6487 GCA_045643845.1 Clostridia bacterium
GATGCGAGAGAAAACCCCTATCAGAACGAAAATATTCCTGCAGAAGATATGGCTCTCTTAAAGGAAATTGCACACGAAGTATGCACACTTCCTGAATACAATCCCTCAAAGTAAAATAAAAATGCGATGTGAAAAATCACATCGCATTTTTTGCTTTAATTAGAGTAGTTCAGCCGCAGCATTCATTATTGCAAGTCGCGCACTTTCATAAGTGATACCGCCCTGCATAAATCCAACATAAGGCTCTTTAATCGGAGCATCAGCGCTTAATTCAATGCTTGCGCCTGATACGAATGTTCCTGCCGCCATTATAACCTCGTGCTGATAACCGGGCATATCCCACGGCATCGGAATAGCATAACTGTCAACGGGAGAAGCCTTCTGAATTCCCTGAATGAATTTTATAAGCTTGTCCTTGTCGTTAAACTTTATAGCCTGAATTATATCGTAATGCTTTGCATCGGGGCGGGGGTTAACCTCGTATCCGAGTTTTTGCATAAGCGCACCTGCAAAAACGGCGCTCTTTATCGCCTGAGCAACAATGTGCGGAGCCATGAAAAGTCCCTGATACATATATCTGTTCTGGCCGAGTGTTGCACCGCATTCTTTACCAAGTCCTGGTGCAGTCTGTCTGAATGCCGCAAGCTCTACATATTCTTTCTTTCCGACTATGTAACCGCCTGACTGCGCGAGAGAACCTCCTGTATTCTTAATAAGTGAACCAACAACCAAATCGGCCCCATACTGGGAAGGTTCGGTCTTTTCCGCGAATTCTCCGTAACAGTTGTCTACAATACAACAAACATCGGGACGGCGTGATTTAATGAACTCAATCGCTTTACCGAGCTTTTCGCTGCTTAAAGTTTCTCTCCAGTCATATCCCTTGGAACGCTGAAGAATTACTGCCTTAACATCGGGAGTCAAGGCTTTTTCAAGTCCTTCAAAATCCACATTTCCGTCGATTAAATCAATCTGCTTGTAAGAAACGCCGAAATCCTTAAGACTTCCGCCGCTGTCACCTGCGATACCGATAACTTCTTCAAGTGTATCGTAAGGCTTTCCCGTTGCGGCAAGAAGCGTGTCCCCGGGACGAAGTACCGCAAAAAGCGAAATTGTAAGACAATGTGTACCATTTACAATGTTGTGACGAACAAGTGCATCCTCTGCACCGAAAATGTCGGCATAGATAGCATCAAGAGTATCTCGACCAACATCGCCGTATCCGTACCCCGTAGTGGGGTAAAGACAGTTTTCGCTGACACGATGTTTTATAAAAGCATCAAGCACCTTCTCCTGATTGAAACGCGCAATTTCGTCTATTTCCTGAAAATATGGAGCAATTTCCTTTTCAACCTCGTCTGCGAGAAGGCGTATCTTTTCGTTTATAATCATACTTAATCCTCCAAAATTTTTGAGTCCTTAAGCTTCTGAATAAAGCTGTCGATATCCTGTGAAGCTATTTCGCTTGACACATCATATTCCTTGAGAACGGCTTCAAGTATTTCTTCTTTTGTCGTATCTTTCTGCAAAAGATTCCAGAAAAAAACTCCTGTATCGTTGAGCGTAAGCATACCATTAAAATTAACATCACTGCCGATAGAAACAACTATATTTTTCCCTGCGACCGTACGCAAAAGGTAACCTTCGCTTATTTTCATATAAAACATCCTTTCAATGCCGTAATATATACGACAATTCTAACACAAACGGCGACGAAAATCAATAAAAATATATTGTTTCAAAACTGTAAATATTATTATAAATATCTTTACAATATTTTATATATGTGCTATTATAGTATAGATAAACTGGATAATTTTGCATCTATTATAAGGCGAGGACAAATAATGCGTGAAGATAAATTAAGTTTTGGAATTTTAATAAGGGTTTTCGTTTCGCTTTTGCCGATAATGATTGGTATGCCGTCGGTTGCGATGATTATTTGTGCATACACTATCGCAATGACTTTTATAGCAGTCGGACCAATGGCTACGGTGGTAAGCTCTCTTACGGCAGTTGCTGCCTCTATCTTCCTGTCAGGCTCGTATGGAGAACTGGGGGAACTATTTGGATTATCAATCGGACTTCAGGCGGTGCTTTGTGCGGTAGGGTGTATAGCAGGACTTTTCAAAAAAAGAGATTTTTATAAAGGACTTGCCCTTTCAGCACTCGGTATTCTTTTACCGCAGCTTATTTATGCGAAATACACAGCCAATGCGGACGGAATGAGTCTTGCGCAGATGATGGTTCCATCTTTGGAAGAATTCAAAATTCTTATGAGTCAGACTTTTTCTACGCTTCCGCAAAACGCAAGCGAAATTCTATCGCAAAGCGGAATAACCGTTGATACAGTTGCGAAGCTTTTGCGTGATTTTACCGTGATGATAATTCCTTCGGCGTTTATAATATCCTCGTTGGTGTTTGCATATATCGTTATGTGGTCGGTTACGGCTCCTATACGCAAATACCCGAACGAAAGAATACACTCTTTCTCAAAAATCAGATTTTCACGAATTTGTGCGATTATGACAGTGCTTTTGATAGCTTGTCTTGTTTTCGTAGCAGGTAAAAATCCCATAGTCACATCCGTGATAATAAATATGCTGATTGTTTTTATTACATTGGCATTTTTCTCGGGAGTATCATTTTTGGAGTTTTATCTCAGAAAACTTCTCCCATTTAAATTTTTAAGAGTTGTAATCCATGTAATAATTATAGCAAATTTTTCCCCGATATATATCCTGGTAGCATTTATTGATTCCTTTGCGAATTTCAGAAAGCTGCCAAAAACAACTGAAATAAAAGGCGGTGAAGCTTTTGAAACAAAAAAATGAAAAGATTGATTCAATGCCGCGAGCATTGACTCCCGTTTTTTCCGCACTTATTATAATCTGCTCTTTTTTTCTTATTAAAACGAGTCCCGTTTTAGCAATTCTTATTATAGCGGCGTCAGTTCTTATACTCTTGGAAAAAGCTACTTTACACTTTTCGAGAGTGCGCAAGCTCAAGGAGTATATCAGCGAGGTTGCAAGCGATGAAGACGACCTTCAAAATAACGAAGCGCTCTTTAAATCCATGAATCCTATCGCAGGAATCAGAATTGACGGAACTATTGCCTGGTATAATTCAGCCTTCAAAAAGGTTTTTTCAGGCGCAATTGATAAAAAGATTTTCGAACTCATTCCTGAAATCAGCGTGAAGGATCTTTATAGATTAGCAGGCAAAGAATCCTTGCGCGTAAATGTTGGCGACAAAATATATAATATTCATACAAATGTCCGCAGAAGAAAAACTGCAGACCGCGCCGCCATTATGATTTATTTGGATGATATAACAGAAATCACATCGCTTCAGGCAGAGCTTGAAAACGCACAGTGCGCAGTTGCTCATATTATGGTTGATAACTATGATGAAGCAATTGACAGCGTTGACGGAGAAGAGCGCCTTGATGTTGAAAGCCTTATCGACAAAAACATCATTGGCTATGTTCAGGATTCAGGAGCTCTTATTAAAAAGCTGGAGAAAGACAAGTATTTTTGTGTTATTACAAAAAAACAGTTGAACGGGCTTATTGAAGGAAAATTTGATATACTCGAAAAAATCAAAACCTTCAACGAGGGAATGAAGACTCCTCCCACGGTAAGTATCGGTATAGGTATCGGCTCCGAAACATTGACAAAAAACGCCGCTTCCGCTAAAAAGGCGCTTGAAATGGCACTTGGCCGTGGCGGTGATCAGGTTGTAATCCGTGAAAATGGTAAATTCAGATACTTTGGAGGAAATTCAAAGGAAACTGAAAAGCATACAAAAGTAAAAGCGCGTATGATGGCGAAAAATCTTCGTGAGCTTATGGAAAACTGTGATAATGTTCTTATTATGGGACATAAAAACAGTGACGCCGATGCAATCGGTGCTGCAATCGGTGTGGCAGGTATGGCGAACTACATCAAAAAGGATGCTAAAATTCTTCTTGTCACAAAGGATGATACCGTACAGCTTCTCTTGAAGAAAATTGAAGACAATCACTACCACGACGGAATGTTTATAGGAAAAGCAGGGCTTCGTGATTATATAACACCGAAAACACTTTTGGTAATTTGTGATACTCATATTCCCGAATATACTGAATATCCCGAACTTATCGAAACTGTTAAAACGAAGGTAGTTATTGACCATCATAGAAGAAGTGAAAGCTTCATTTCAGAAGCTGATCTTGTTTATCACGAACCGTTTGCATCTTCTACCTGTGAAATGGTAACTGAAATGATGCAGTATTTTGCAACTCATTACTCGGTTTCAACGGTTGATGCAGAGGCGCTCTATGCAGGTATTGCGGTAGATACCAAGAACTTTACATTCAAAACTGGTGTAAGAACCTTTGAAGCTGCAGCATATTTAAGGTCCGCGGGTGTCGATACTCTTCATGTAAAGAAGCTTTTCCGCGAAACTATCGACAACTATAAGCTTAAAGCGTGCATCGTAACAGAGGCACAGCTTTATAAAGACAACATAGCAATATCGCTTTTCTCGGGCGTTGTTCCGCATCTTGTTGTTGCCGAGGCGGCTGACGAAATGCTTGAAATCAATGATATCAAAGCATCATTTGTGGTTGCGCGCAGTGACGACGGTACAGTAATAATAAGCGGAAGATCACTCGGCGAGGTGAATGTTCAGGTAATACTCGAAAAGCTTGGCGGCGGCGGTCATATGATGACTGCAGGCGTACAGCTTCTCGGAACTTCGGTTGCCGATGCGGGCGAAATGCTTAAAAAAGCAATTGATGAATCAAGCGATAATTAAGAAAGGATGTAACATAAATGAAAGTAGTACTTTTAATGGATGTAAAAGGACACGGCAAGAAAGGCGATATAGTAGAGGCAAGTGACGGCTACGCAAGAAACTTCCTTCTTCCTAAAAAAATGGCTGAAATCGCAACAGCCGATGTTCTCAATAATATAAAGGGCAAGAATGAAGCTGCCGCATACCACAAGCAGCAGGAAATTGAAAAGGCGAAGGAAGTTGCAAAAAGCCTTGAAGGTGCAAAAGTTGTCCTTACAGGAAAAGCAGGCGACAACGGAAAGCTTTTCGGTAAGATAACAAATCAGAATGTAGCAGACGCTATTAAGTTTCAGCTTCATCATGTCATCGATAAAAGAAAAATCGTTCTTCCCGATGGTATAAAGACAATCGGGGAAACAACAGTTGAAATCAAGGTTTATCCCGAAATTTCAGCAAAAATTAAAGTTTTGGTAAATCCTCAATAAAATTTATATGAAAACGGTGATATAAATGGATATGCCCATCGGCAGAACCATGCCATATAATTTAGAAGCAGAGGCGGCAATCCTCGGTAATATAATCCTTGATGAAGTAGCTCTTATTTCAGCTATGGACAAGCTTGATGAAGATTGCTTCTACGCAACTGCCAACAGAACAATATTTAATGCAATTTCATCCCTTTTTGAAGAAGGTGTTCCCGTTGATATGGTAACCCTTTCCGAAAAACTGGGCGACAAGCTTGACAGCGTCGGCGGTATCAACTACATCACAAAAATTGCGCAGAATGTCTTTACAAAAGAAAATCTCGACCAGTATATCGATATTGCGCGCGATAAAAAGACGCTTCGCAAACTTATTGAGTCTGCGAGTGAAATTGTGGATCTGGGTATGAAGGATGAACTTCCCGCAAGCGATGTTGTTGAGCGTAGTGAACAGCTTATCTTTGCAATATCAGAACAGCGTGGGATGAAAAGCTTTTCTCATATCGGAGAGGTTGTAAAAAGCACGCTTGCAATTCTTGATGAAAGAAAGAAGCGCGGTGGAAAGATAACAGGTATAAGAACAGGCTTTACCGGGCTTGATGCGGCAACAGCAGGTCTTCAGAATTCAAACCTTATTATACTTGCGGCGCGTCCTGGTGTAGGTAAAACAAGCTTTGCGCTTAATATCGCGCAAAATGCCGCAATCCGCGAAAAAGTTCCCGTTGCGATATTTTCTCTTGAAATGAGCAAGGACGAGCTTGTAAACAGAGTTTTGTCAAGCGAGGCGCTTGTTGAATCAGGCAAGCTCCGTGTCGGAGACATCAACGCTGCTGATATGACAAAAATCTCACACTCGCTTCAGGATATTATAACCGCACCAATATATATTGATGATAATTCAAGTATTACAGTTGCGGAAATCCGTGCAAAGTGCCGCAGACTTAAAATGGAAAAAGGTCTTGGCCTTGTAGTGATTGACTACCTTCAGCTTATGCAAAGCGGAAGCAGAAGGGGAGAAAGCCGTGCGCAGGAAGTCAGCGATATGTCCCGTTCTCTCAAGATAATGGCGAAAGAGCTTAATGTTCCCGTAATAACCCTTTCACAGCTTAACCGTTCTTCGGAAAAACTTGCGAGAAGACCGATGCTCAGCGACCTTCGTGAAAGTGGTTCTATCGAGCAGGATGCCGATATCGTTATTATGCTCAGCAGACCTACCACTGAAGAAG
>JAZRFX010000142.1:0-2522 GCA_045643845.1 Clostridia bacterium
CAAGGTGACGCTCTACCACTGAGCCACTCCCGCATCTCTTAAGCAAGTGATAGTATAGCACACAAAAATTCATTTGTAAAGACCTTTTTAAAAATTTTTTCTTATTTTTTACTTTTTTTGCTTGAAAAAAAAGGATTTCCTTCATCTATGTCGAAAAGTATAAATATAGGGATATTTTCCTGAATTTACAAGGAGGTGGAATGATGGCAGCTTTTTTTCCTGAAGAACTCGTAAATGAAGTTATACAGGCAAACGACATTGTGGATATTGTTTCGGGCTATGTCAGGCTCAAGCGGTCAGGCAGCAGTTTTATGGGTTGTTGTCCCTTCCACCGTGAAAAAACGCCCTCGTTCCATGTCAGCGCGGACAAGCAGTTATACCATTGCTTTGGCTGTGGCGCGGGCGGCAGCGTAATTCAGTTTATAATGAATGCCGAGGGGCTCGATTTCCCCGACGCGCTTCGCTTCCTTGCCGAGAAAAGCGGTATCCGTCTTCCCGAAAGCGATATCGAAAAGGGCGACGAGCGTTATAAGCGAAAACAAAAAATGTATGAAATGAATAAGGATGCGGCACGATACTTCCGTGAGTGCTTATTATCGCAGGACGGACAAGCCGCACAGGAATATCTGAAGAAGCGTCAGCTTGACGGAAAGACGATTGCGGCGTTTGGACTTGGCTTTGCTCCCAAGGGTTGGGACGGTGTATTAAAGCACCTTCGGGGAAAAGGCTACGACCGTTCGCTGATTGTTGAAAGCGGACTTTGCACGATGAACGAAAAGGGACATGTCTACGACCGCTTCCGCGAAAGAGTTATGTTCCCCATATTCGATGCCCGCGGAAATATTACGGGCTTTACGGGAAGAATACTTTCAGGCGACGGCGCAAAGTATATGAACTCGCCCGAGAGCATCGTTTTTGACAAGGGTAAAAATCTTTACGGACTCAACCTTGCAAAAAAGAGCAGCCGCGGTTACTATATCCTTGTTGAAGGAAATATGGATGTTATTTCCCTGCATCAGGCGGGGATTGATGCGGCGGTTGCCGCGTGCGGAACGGCGTTTACGCGCGATCAGGCGAAGCTTATTTCAAAAAGCGCAGTTTATCTGTGTTTTGACGGCGACGGTGCAGGACAAAAGGCTCTTGAAAGAGCTGCCGAGATTTTCAGAGAATTTGATACAAAACTGAAAGTTATCGAAATGCGCGATGTCAAGGACCCCGACGATTTCATAAAGAAATACGGCGCGGAGGAATTTGAAAAAGCAATCGAAAAAGCAAAAACGCTGATGGAATACAAAATGGATATGCTCCTTCGCGGAGTTGACCTTAATAACACATCGCAAAAGCTTGAAATGCTGCAGGGCGCGTCAAAGCTTCTCTCCACCATAACAAACGATGTGGAGCGCGAGGTTTATGTGACAAGGCTGTCGGCAAAAACGGGCATCAGCACCGATGCTATAAACAGCGAAACGAAGAAGGCATCGAAAAAGAGTGTGCGCAAAGAGATTTCGTCAGACCTTCGCAAGGTTGTCGGCGAGCAGGTCGGAGAAATCAGGAAGAAAAATAAAAGGCGCACCGTTGCCGAGGCGGGCTTCCTCTCTATGATTACCGAGAGCGAGAAGATATATTCTCAGTTTGAGGGCAGGTTTACTGCCGAAAGCTTTGGCGAGGAAGTACATAAAGAGATTTTCAATCACATCGTTACATATTACAAGGAAAAGCCAACTTCATCGTGTCAGGACTATCTTATGAGTAGCCTGACGGGATTTGAAAAGGAACTTTCAAATGTTCTGATGAGTGTGCAGAATGTTTCCGACAAGGCTCGCGCCGCTGAGGATTTTGCGCAGGCGATTGAAAATGAAATTTGGAACGAAAAATTACAAAAGGCTCAGGCGGAAGGCGACTTAAAGCTTATAAGCGAGCTTTTAAAATCCAAGAAGAAATAACGAAAGGGAGATAAATATGAACGAAGCAGAAAACAAAAAAACCATAAATATAGTAAAGGATCTTATCGAAAAGAGTAGGCAAAAAGGTGTTCTTTCCGAGCAGGAAATCGAAGATACACTTGCAGAGCTTGAGCTCGATGCTGACCAGATTGAAAAAAACCACGACAATATCGAAGATATGGGTATCGACATCGTTGGTGGTGACATTGATAAGGAAATAAAGACAATGGAAATTACCGAGGAGGACCTCGAGGACCTTTCAGTTCCCGAAGGCATCAATGTAGACGACCATGTAAGAATGTATCTTAAGGAAATCGGTAAAGTTCCGCTCCTTTCTCCCGAAGAAGAAATCGAGTACGCAAGACGAATGAGCGAAGGCGACGAGGAAGCGAAAAAGAAGCTTACTGAAGCTAACCTCCGTCTAGTTGTAAGTATTGCAAAGCGTTATGTAGGTCGCGGTATGCTTTTCCTTGACCTTATTCAGGAGGGTAACCTCGGTCTTATCAAGGCGGTTGAAAAGTTCGACTATGTAAAGGGCTTTAAGTTCTCAACATACGCAACCTGGTGGATTCGTCAGGC
>JAZRFX010000143.1:0-7031 GCA_045643845.1 Clostridia bacterium
TACGAGGCAGGCAAAATCACACTCGAATTTGCGCAGGAGCTTATCGACTGCGTATGGGTAAAGCTCAACGACCTCAGCAAAGTTCGTGACGCATTGAGCGCTGAAGGTTTTGCAGGCTATAGTATGTTCCAGAACCTTATCGTAGGCGGTCAGACAAAGGATGGCCGCGACAGCACAAATGAGCTTTCTTATATGTGTCTTAACGCGACACTTCACGTGTTCCTTCCTCAGCCTTCGATTTCAATCCGTGTATGGAACGGTTCTCCCACCGAACTTCTTGTTATGGCGGCTCATGTAACGCGTACAGGTATAGGCCTTCCCGCATATTACAATGACGAGGTTATTATCCCGTCGCTTCTCAGCCGCGGTGTAGCTCTTGAAGATGCAAGAAACTACTGCATCATCGGTTGCGTTGAGCCTCAGGCTCCCGGCAAGACAGACGGCTGGCACGACGCGGCATTCTTCAATATGCTCCGTCCTCTTGAACTTGTATTCTCAAATGGTAAGAGCAAGGGCGAGCAGATCAGTATCAAGACAGGCGAACTTTCCGAGCTTGACACTTACGAAAAATTCTTCCGCGCATACGAAGCGCAGATGGATTATATGATTAAACTTATGGTAAATTCCGACAATGCTATCGACAAAGCCCACGCGGTAAGATGCCCGCTTCCTTTCCTTTCTTCAATGGTTGAGGATTGTATTGGTAAGGGTAAGAGCATTCAGGAAGGCGGCGCAGTTTATAACTTTACAGGTCCTCAGGGCTTTGGTATTTCAAATATGGCTGACGCGCTTTATGCCCTTAAAAAGCTTGTATATGACGAAAAGAAATATACTCTCCAAGAAGTAAAGGCGGCACTTGACGCTAACTTCAGCGGCGATGCTCCCGTAATGAATGCGGAGGATGTTACAATCAAAATCGCAAGCGAGCTTGGGGAAAAGGGTGCGGAAATTAACGAAGAAATCATCAAGGAAATCTACAAGAATGTAAAAGAGGCTCAGGGCGGCGCATCAAATCCCAGATGGGCACAGCTTCTTGAAGATATCAACGCGCTTCCCAAATTTGGTAACGACGATGATGAAATCGACCAGTATGCACGCGATGCGGCATATACATATACCCGTCCCATGCTTCAGTACACAAACCCCCGTGGCGGTATGTACCATGCAGGACTTTACCCCGTATCTGCGAATGTTCCGCTCGGCGCGCAGACAGGTGCAACACCTGACGGCCGACTTGCAGGAACACCTATTGCCGATGGCGTATCTCCCGCGGCAGGACGCGATGTTAAGGGCCCGACAGCAGCGGCTAACTCCGTATCAAAGCTTGACCACGGCATCGCATCAAACGGAACTCTATTTAATATGAAGTTCCATCCGTCAGCACTCCGCGGCGACGAAGGTCTTTATAACTTCGTATCTCTTATAAGAGCTTACTTTGACAGAAAGGGTATGCATGTTCAGTTCAATGTTGTAAGCCGTGAAACACTTATCGACGCGCAGAAGAACCCCGAAAACTACAAAAACCTTGTAGTTCGTGTTGCAGGTTACAGCGCGCTCTTCACAACACTTTCACGCTCACTTCAGGATGACATTATAAATAGAACTGAACAGCTCAGCTTCTGATAAACCCCGACTAAAGGAATGATTGAAATGGATATTTCCAAGGTTACGGGAAGAATTTTTGATATACAAAAATACAGCGTGCACGACGGTCCCGGTATAAGAACAATTGTGTTCTTAAAGGGCTGTGCGCTCCGCTGTCGTTGGTGCTGTAACCCCGAATCGCAAAAATTCGAGATTCAGCATATGAACACAGAGGGCACCTCAAAACTTATCGGCAGGGATGTTACTGCAGGAGAAGTTATTGAGGAGGTTAAAAAGGATGACGCCTATTTCCGCAGAAGCGGTGGGGGACTTACCCTGTCGGGCGGAGAAATGCTCCTTCAACCTGATTTCTCCCTTGCTCTTTTGCGCCTTGCAAAAAAGAGTGGGATAAATACCGCTGTGGAATCAACGGGCTTTGCTAAATTCGAAACGATTGAGCGATTGCTCCCGTATATCGATACTTATCTTCTTGACATAAAACATATAAATAGTGACAAGCATAAGGAATTCACCTCGCAACCAAACGAGCTGATTCTTGAAAATGCAGTTAAGATTGCACAGCTTGCAAAAAAATGCATAGTCAGAGTTCCGACTATCCCGACCTTCAACGATACTGAGGAGGAAATAAGAGAAATCGCGCGCTTTGCCAAAACGAAAATGCGCGTTGAAGAAATAAATCTCCTTCCGTATCATAGACTGGGAAAGGATAAGTATGCGGGGCTTGACCGCGATTATCTTATGGGCGATATAGTTCCTCCGACTGACGAGCATATGGAAAGACTCAGAAAAGTCTGTGAGGAAGAGGGACTCCGCGCCAAGATTGGAGGGTAAGTGATGAACGATTTTGAATTAAATAACAAAATGCGAATAATTCAGGAACTTGTTCCAGGTAAACAGATTACCCTCGCGCATGTAATCGCAAACCCCGACAAAATTCTCTACAAGAAACTCGGACTCGATCCCGCGGTTGATTACAGCAAGTCGGCGATAGGCATTGTAACAATGTCACCTGCCGAAACGGCAATCATTGCAGGTGATATTGCGACCAAAGCGGCAGGAATTGAACTTGGATTTGTTGATCGTTTCAGCGGTACTCTTATCGTAACGGGAACAGTCAGCGAGGTTCAGTCAGCCGTTGAAGCGCTTTGCGAGTATGTGGAAAAAACACTCGGCTTCACAGTTTGCCCGATAACAAGAACTTAAAAAACAAATGTTTTTCAAGTAAAATGTGGGAAATTCTTTGAAAAAACCACATTGTGTGACAACGAAATAGCAAAAATCGTTGAAAAATCGCTAAAATGGCGTAAAAAATCACACAAAACCACATAAAAACACACAAATAATGTTGACAAAGGGCATAATTTATTATAAAATATAATTAAGGAATAAATTTAAATTCTTTTTTGAAAGGATGAATTAAAATATGGTAAACGAATACGAAATCAAAAAACAAATTTGCGAAATCGGTAAGCGCATCTACGACAGAGGTATGGTTGCTGCAAACGATGGTAACATCTCTGTTAAGATCAACGACAACGAATTCCTTTGCACACCTACAGGTGTTAGTAAGGGTTTCATGACTCCCGACTACATCTGCCGTGTTGACAAGGATGGTAATGTTCTTGAAGCTAACGGCTCATTCAAGCCTTCAAGCGAAATCAAGATGCATATGAGAGTTTATAAGCATCGTCCCGATGTTAAGAGTGTTGTTCACGCTCATCCCATCTATGCAACATCTTTCGCAATCGCAGGTATCCCGCTCACTCAGCCCATCATGCCCGAAGCAGTAATTGCTCTTGGTTGCGTTCCGATTGCTGAGTACGGCACACCTTCTACAAACGAAATCCCCGATGCAGTTGAAAAGTATCTTCCTCACTTTGATGCAGTTCTTCTTGCAAACCACGGCGCTCTTGCATTCAGCGATTCACTTCTTGCTGCATATCACAAGATGGAATCTCTTGAATTCTACGCACAGCTTCTCTTCAACGCAAGACAGCTTGGCGGTCCTAAGGAACTCAGCGCAGAGCAGGTTCAGGGACTTTACGAAATCCGCCGTCAGTTCGGTCTTAAGGGTAAGCATCCCGCAGACATCTGCGTAGGCGGTAAGAACAGCTGTCACGCTTGCGGCGGTTGCTCAGTAGCACACGGTGTTGGCGAAACAGACAGCGATCTCGTAGCAGCTATCACAAAGAAAGTGCTCGAATCACTCAATAAGTAATTTTGTTAAAACTCTATTTTATATAGAAAGGACTAAGACACATGGACATCAATTCAGAAAAAATTCAGCAGATTGTACAGCAGGTTCTGAGTGAGATGAACGGTGCTCCCGCAGCTAAAAAGTCAGCATCTTCAGGCCCTATCCCGAAGACAAGCCGTGCTGCAATGCTCACAAAGCTTGAGCATTACGACATCAAGGAATTTCCTATTCCTGAGCTTGGCGACAACGATATTTTGGTAAAGGTTGAAGGCTGTGGCGTATGCGGAACAGACGCACACGAATTCAAGCGCGATCCCTTCGGTCTTATCCCCGTAGTTCTCGGTCACGAGGGTACAGGCGAAATCGTAAAGATGGGTAAGAATGTTAAGAAGGACAGCGCAGGAAAGCCTCTCTCAGTTGGCGACAAGGTTGTTACTTGTATGATTTTCAAGGACAATCCCGATATCACAATGTTTGACCTTAACAAGCAGAACGTTGGCGGTGCTGACGTTTACGGTCTCCTTCCCGACGATGATATTCATCTCAACGGTTGGTTTGCAGACTATATGGTAATCCGCGGCGGCTCAACAGTATTCAATGTAAGTGATCTTGATCTTGATTCAAGAATCCTTATCGAGCCTTGCGCAGTACTTATTCACGCAGTAGAGCGTGCAAAGACAACAGGTATCCTTCGTTTCAACAGCCGTGTTGTTGTACAGGGATGCGGACCTATCGGTCTTATCTGTATCGCAATTCTCCGCACAATGGGTGTTGAAAACATCACAGCGGTTGACGGCGAACAGAAGCGTCTTGATTTCGCAAAAGAAATGGGCGCAACAGCAACAGTTAACTTCAAGGAACACAAGGGAATAGAAGCTCTCGCAGGTGCAGTTGAAAAGTCATTCGGCGGCTATCTTGCAGACTTTGCATTCCAGTGTACAGGTTCTCCTGTTGCACACAGCAACATCTACAAGTTCATCAGAAACGGTGGCGGACTTTGTGAACTTGGTTTCTTCATCAACGGTGGCGATGCGACAATCAACCCGCATTTCGACATTTGTTCAAAGGAAATCACAACAGTTGGTTCATGGGTTTACACACTCCGTGACTATGCAACAACATTTGATTTCTTGAAGCGTGCGAAGGGTATCGGCCTTCCGATGAGCAAACTTATCACTCATCGTTATCCGCTTTCACAAATCAACGAAGCGCATGAAACAAATCTTAAGATGGAAGGTCTCAAGATTGCTATCATCAATGAGTAATTAATATTAAATTTAAATTTATAAAATATTTAGGAGGAAACAAAAATGGCACAGGAAGCATTAGGTATGATCGAAACAAGAGGTCTTGTTGCAGCAATTGAAGCAGCAGACGCAATGGTAAAGGCAGCAGAGGTATCTCTCATCGGTACAGAAAAGATCGGTAGCGGTCTTGTAAGCGTTATGGTTCGTGGCGATGTAGGCGCAGTTAAGGCAGCTGTTGAAGCTGGCAGCACATGCGCAGGTCGTCTTGGCGAACTCGTAGCAGTACACGTAATTCCCCGTCCTCACGGCGATGTTGAAAAGATTCTCCCCACATTATAATTAAAAGGGTGAATTAAAATGGCTGAAAAGAAAACTCAGACAACAAAAAAAGCAGCTCCCAAAACAGCTGCTCCCAAGGCTGAACCCAAAAAGGTAGAAGCCGTTGAAATTAAAAAGGAGGTTAAAGTAATGACTCAGGAAGCTTTAGGTATGGTAGAAACAAGAGGTCTTGTAGCAGCAATTGAAGCAGCAGATTCAATGCTCAAGGCAGCAAATGTAACTCTTATCGGCACAGAAAAGATCGGTAGCGGTCTTGTAAGTGTTATGGTACGCGGTGATGTAGGCGCAGTTAAGGCTGCTGTTGAGGCAGGTAGCGCAAACGCAGGAAAGCTCGGCGAACTCGTAGCAGTTCATGTTATTCCTCGTCCTCACGGCGATGTTGAAAAGATTCTTCCCACTCTTAAATAATTGGGGGAATAAAAATGTTAATTGGTAAAGTTGTCGGAAGTGTTGTTTCAACACGGAAGAACGAAAATCTTGTCGGCAACAAGTTTATGATAGTGGAAACACTTGAAGGCTACGGCGAGAAGAAGCAGCGCATTGTCGCAGTTGACAATGTTGGTGCAGGTCTTGGCGAAGCAGTTCTTGTTGCTACCGGCAGCGCTGCAAGAATCGGTATCGAGCAGAATACTGCTCCTATCGATGCGGCAATTGTCGGAATTATTGATGACCTTTCATCAGTAAAATAAATTAGGAAGGGATAGCCATGAAGTTAGACGAACTTAAAAGTTTAATACAGGACGCGGGCGTAGCAGGTGCAGGCGGAGCAGGATTCCCCGCATATGCCAAGCTCAGCGACAAGGCAGAGATGATTATCTTAAACTGTGCTGAGTGTGAACCGCTTTTTACTTTGCACCGTCAGCTTCTTGAGCACTACTCTTTCGAGATTATCAGTACTCTCGACAAAATGTGTCAGAGTATAGGCGCGAAGGAATTTCATATTGCTACAAAGCGCGGATATAAAGCCGCAGCCCAGGCAGTTGAAAGAGATATCGCGGCCTTCAAAAATGGTAAGATTGATTATCTTCACGAAGTTTACCCTGCAGGCGATGAAATCGTACTTATCCACGACGCGGTAGGTAGGGTTGTTCCTGCAGGGGGACTTCCCATTGATGTAGGTGTTATAGTCTACAATGTAGAAACGGTATTAAATATTTATCACGCCTTTAACGGCGAAAAGGTTACTCATAAATATGTAACCGTAGGCGGAGCAGTAAAGAATCCGCAGACATATCGCGTTCCGCTCGGAACACCCCTTACATATCTTGTAGAGCTTGCTGGGGGAGTGACTGAGGAAAACACCGTTATTTTAAGCGGTGGCCCGATGACAGGAAAGCTCGCAGGAGAAACTGAAACAGTAACGAAAACAACCAATGGTATATTGGTTCTCCCCGAAGATAGCCCCGTAATTATGAGCCGCAGGCAAAATGTCCGCGTTCTTAAACGCAGAACAATGTCAGCGTGCTGTCAATGTCAGATGTGCACGGATATGTGTCCAAGGCATATGTTTGGCTATCCCATTGAAGCGCATAGATTTATGCGCGGCGTAAAAAGTGTCGACGCTACCGATACACAGGCATATTTAAATACACAATATTGTTCGCAGTGCGGACTTTGTGAAATGGTAGCCTGCAAGCAGGGAC
>JAZRFX010000144.1:0-2256 GCA_045643845.1 Clostridia bacterium
GTTTATTATATCGAGGTATATAAATTCGCCAACCTGATACTTATCCTGCGGGATATCGCCGTATGGCATTACGAATCCGTCGCCCGCGATGTTATCTTTTTCAAGCTGTGGTTCAAAATCCTCTATATTTTCACTCTTCCACGAATTATGCCACCACAAATGAAGGAACATCCTCGTAAAGCTCCACGCCGCCTCGCCACGAACCTTTACCGCCATATCCTTCCAATGCCCGATGGGAGAATCTACATTTATATATTCGTCGGAAAGATTTACACCACCCGTGTAAGCAACCTTGCCGTCGATTACGATAATCTTTCGGTGGTCGCGGTTATTTTGAAGCGCCGATAAAAACGGAGTAAACGGCGAGAAAACACGGCATTTTATGCCGAAGCCTTCAAGCGTTTTTGAGTATTTAAGCGGAAGCGGACCAAGGCATCCCATCCCGTCGTACATAACACGGACATCGATTCCCTCGGCGGCTTTTCTTTTCAGAATTTCAAGGATTGAATCCCAGAAAACCCCCTCCTTGATAATAAAAAATTCAAGGAAAATGTATCTCTCCGCTTTTTCAAGCTCCTCGAGGATGCTTTCCTTCATCTTTTCGCCAAGCGGGAAATACTGCGCCCCGCAAAGGCGGGAGGCGTTCATATCGGCAGCGTTATTGACATACGAAACTGTGTTTTTTCTCTCGGGAAATTTTTCTTCAATTTCCTTTAAAACAGCTTCATCCTGCGGGTAGCTTTTGTTTATTTCCTTCCCTGAAGTGATGAGCTTATGAAAATAATATTTCGTATGCATCTGCCCCGTTATGAAAAGGTAAAAAAGTCCGCCGAAAAGCGGAAAAATAAGTATCGGCACCACCCACGCAAGCTTATACGACGGGTTTGAATGGCGGTTTATGATTGCAATAACCGTCAGGGCGCTTATTATTCGCAGGAAAATATTGAAATAAACGAAATATTCGCTTATACGCATAAGCGAGGCTACGATTACAAAAAGCTGCAAAATAATCAAAAAGCTTACAATCGCAACCTGACTGAACATAAATTTAAGTAATTTTCGCATAAAAAACACTCCATAGATTTAAAAATTCGCCTGTGTATTCACAGGCGAATTTATCAGTTTGTAATGAGTACAGTTCTTGTGCTTTCGTCCCAACCGACCTGCGCGCCGACAGCCTCGGCAATAACACGCGCTGATACGAGGTTTGAGCCATTTTTATTGATTGGCGGAGCAATCGTGGGGGATAAAACTCCGTTTACGCCTATATGACCGTCGGGAGTAATTACAACTGTGCGGTCACCCTTTATAGCGGTGACATTTCCCGTCGCGCTGTCCCAGCTGACCACAAATCCCATCATTTCCATAAGTGCGCGGAGAGGAAGATAAGTTCTCTCATAATATATGATAGGCACGGCATTGTCAAAATATACTTTCTTTCCGTTGTAGCTTACATATACTTCCGTGCTGAAGGGGATTTCCATATACTCGGCATATGTCTGCGCGTATGTGTTGAAGTTGCCGTAAATAGTCATATTCACACAACCCGCGAAGGCGTATTCATCAATCCATTCCACACTCGGAGGGATGTTTATAAGCCTTACATTCGAGCAACCGCCGAATGCCATCTGATCAATATAAAGAACGGTTGAGGGAAGATGAACGCTTAAAAGATTGTCGTTCGCCATAAAAGCACCGCTTCCGACAGCGGTAATTCCTTCAGGAATTTCAATGTGCTTCTCATTTCCCTTATAAGAAATCAGGATGCCGTTTATATGAACGAAATCGCTTGGCTGATTATACATCCAGATAGTGTCATCAAACGCGCCTGCTCCGATATGCGAAACGGAGGCGGGAATATTTATTTTTTCAAGACTGTAACAATGAACAAAAGCATTATCGCCTATTTTTTCAAGTGTTGAAGGAAGGATTACTTCCTTAACTGTTGAGTTATAGGAAAACGCACTTTCGGCGATTTCACGAACTCCTTCGGGAACGACAACCTTTTCGGATGTGCCGTTATATTTAAGGAGAATTGTTCCGCCGAATATCACAAATTCCTGCGAGGATGCTCCAAGCCACGCCGTGTTATAAAAAGCGTCACTTGCTATTGCATCGTTTCCGAGAAAGCCTAAAAACATAACATTTCCGAGATTCTCGCAGTTTGCAAAAGCGCGCGAGCCTATATAAGAAACGCTCGGACCAATCTCAACACTCTTGAGGTTGGGACACGATGCAAACGCCTCCGCCGAAATG
>JAZRFX010000145.1:0-3054 GCA_045643845.1 Clostridia bacterium
GATTCGTGATGAAAACGCCGGCGTAGCCGAGCCTTTTATAATGCTCGAGGTGATCGCGCACCTTGCCGGTGGCGCACCTGCTTACGGGCGAGGTGTGCAAATGTGTTTCGTACAGATATTTTTTCATAGCAACAATTAAAACTCCACCTTGCAGCCGTCGTATGAAACGAGGCAGCCGTATTCTGCGGCGCGCGCCTCAAGCAGGTGCTGGGGAGGGTTGCCGTTGTGGGAAAAGTGATTGACGTATTTCACGGTCGCATCGGGCACAGCACCGATCGTCTTAAGCCTTTCAAGCACGCGGCCGAGGTTATCAAACGCCATATGGCCGGCCTCGTCTGGCTCGGGGATATCCACGTTGGTGCAGTCAAGGCTGATCATATCGAGAACTATTCCCTGCTTTTCGATATACTCAAACACCTCGTCGTAAAAATATCCGGTGTCGTGCGCGTAAAGCAGAGTCTTTTCACCCTCGATGAGGTAGATATACGGCTCAAAGCCGAACATATGCTTTGCCGGCAGGGCGGTCACGCGGTAGTCACCAACCTCGGTCGGCAGGAAGGGCTCAAGCACGTGAAGCGCGATATTTTGGGGCGCATCTCCGATAACGCCGCAGGTGGTTTTCGAGCCGTAAATATTTAACACGGGTGCACGCATACCGTGTGCATAGCAGGTGTTGCGCAGGAGAAATTCCTTTATGTAAAGATGGTCGCTGTGCGAATGGGTCACAAGCAGGTGACCGATGGTATCGCCCTCTATTCCGTTATTCAGAAAGTGTGCATACGTGTCCGCAGGAAAATCGATCAGAAGATCGTCGTTCACAAGTGCCTGCGACCTTGTGCGGATATTCTTACCGCCAAGTCGGCGCGCCTGTTGACAGTATTCGCAGTTGCAGAATATCGCGGGAAAGCCCTCCGCCGCCGCAGTGCCCAAATAAGTAAGCTTCATACCCTTACCGCCTTTTCGTTGATATGCCTATTATAGCACAAAGGCTTTCAAATGTAAAGCCTATTTTGTAGGGGACGACGTCCTCGGCGTCCCGACATCGGCAGAGCATGTTTTTCAATATCCAATCAAGATACTATTCCCCGCCATCTTACGCGCTTCGCCACTTTCACAAATATTTTTTCAAAAACCCCTTGACAAACGACTTTTCCTGTGCTACAATATACAAGCGCAAAAAGCGCAGGACATTTAGCGGAATTGTGTAAAGGTAGCACAGCAGACTCTGACTCTGTATGTCTGGGTCCGAATCCTTGTTCGGCTACCAAAAAATCACCTACGACTTTTGGCGCAGGTGATTTTTTTGTTGCCTAGCAGGATTCGAACCCAGAGGGGGAACCGAGCCCGAGCGCTGCCGGTGGCAGAAGAAGCAAGGGCGCAGGGTTGTGCAGCGGTAGACAGGCATTGAGGGAATTTATTCCCCGAAGAGGAATGTCGGGCACCGCAAACGGAAGAGCGTATAAAAAACGATTGATAGTTATTTTTCGCTTGTTTTAAGATATTTCTTTTGACACTAAAAAAATAATCAAATTTTGTATTTTTTTCTTGTATGCTGTCATTTTTTGTGCTATACTTAAATCAATAGTAAATATGTGGAGGGATACATATGGAACAACTTGAAAACTATAGAAGCGTTACTCCGTTAAAGAAAAAGGTAAAAAAGATTACAATGTCTGCGGCTTTGGTGCTTTGCGTACTTGCAATTTTTATCGGCGTTTTGTGCGGTAGAGCGATTTCTTCAAATAAACAGGCTGAAGAAGCTGAAAAGAAAATTCAGGAAGTTCAGCAGGAGGCTGAAATCGAAATCACACGCCTCGAAACTGAAGTAAAGACTCTTAATGATGAAATCAAGAAGCTTCAGGGCGACCTTGTTGAAGCAAATAAGGCTGCTGCTGAAAACAAAGACGAAGAGGCAGGCGCAGATGCAGAAGTAAGCGACGAAGAAACTGCAAAGGCGGATAAGGAAACTGCCAAGAAAGAGAAAAAGTCAGGCGGATTCATGAAGGGCCTTCTCATTACAATCTTTGTTATTATCGTAATTGTATGTCTTCTTATTGCAACATCTCTTTTCCTTAAGAGAGGCGAAAGTGATGATGAAGAAGACGACGAAGACGACGATGAAGATTATGACGATTACGACTACGATGATGAAGATGATGACGAAGATTACGAAGACGATGAAGACGAGGACGACGAAGAATAATCAGTAATCAAACAGGGTGTCGAATTTCGACACCCTGTTAATTTTTTATCTGGACGATATCCTTTAATACTCTTTTGCATTAAAGTGTTCTGCGCAAAATCAGAAACCTAACTCTTTCAGAATTGCATCACAACCGCAATTCACATCCTGCCATGTTTGTTCAAAATCCCTTGTATACCACGGATCTGCAACCTCGCGAGGTGTATCGGTATGACTCATAAGGAGCGACACTTTTCCATCGGGATCATCACCTACAAAATGTACCATATCGCGAAGATTTCCCTCGTCCATAGCGAGTATATAATCGTAGTATTTATAATCAGCTTTTGTCATTTGCCTTGCAGTCTTTCCCGTGCAGTCGATACCATTTTCAGCAAGCTTTTTCGCAGCGGGCGGATAGACGGGATTTCCGATTTCCCAGTCGCTTGTAGCGGCGGAAGCAATCTCAAAATTACCATCAATACCACGCTTTTTAACCATATCCTTCATTACAAATTCAGCCATAGGGCTACGGCATATGTTTCCAAGACATACAAAAAGTATTTTAATCACAAAATCACCTCTGCCACCATTTTATTACAATAAAGTTAAAAAAGCAATACCTCGCTTTACAGAGGAAAAAAAGTATGCTATAATAAAAAGAGAGGTGATAATATGAAAAAACTACTGACAACTTTACTTATACTGACACTTTTATTATCATCATTTCCAGCTTTTGCGAAAAATGATGGGGTAAAGGTTAAGATTGCTCCATTTTATACCGAAATTACATATATGAGCGTGGATAACCGCTATGTAGAATATCCGCTTATAACTTATAAGGATATTACATATTTCCCGATGACATTTGA
>JAZRFX010000146.1:0-5852 GCA_045643845.1 Clostridia bacterium
TTGACAAAACACATAATATTTATTAGAATATATATGTTATATAATATAATAAAGTAGCTATGCGCTTTTGCGCATTGGAGGTTTATATGATAGAATCCATTAAAAATGCGGTTCACTCCTTTGCTGTATGGGCAGTCGGACTTGTAGGGCTTTCGGAAGCGTTCGCAAATTATGTGTATGTCCTCATAATTTCGATGATTCCCATAATTGAGCTCAGGGGTGCGATGCCTGCAGCATCAATTCTCGGGCTTCCTTTTTTGCCATCTCTCATAGTGGCAATAGTCGGGAATCTGATTCCCGTTCCGTTCATCCTTTTCTTTATAAAGGCTGTATGCGAATGGATGAAGAAAGTGAACTGTCTTAAAAAAATCCCGCTTTTCCTTGAGGAAAAGGTTGAGAAAAACAAAGAAAAGGTTACAAAGTATGGCAAGTGGGGACTTTACGCATTTGTCGCTATCCCCCTCCCCGGCACGGGCGCCTGGACGGGAGCGCTGATTGCGAGCTTCCTCAATTTCAAAAACAAAGATTCTTTTATTGCAATAGCAGGCGGTGTAGTTACCGCAGGTATCATAATGACAGTTATTTCTTATTTACCAAGGCTGATTTTCTAAGGAGGAATTACAAATGAACGAAAACAAGAAACTTTTTACATCTGAATCTGTTACTGAAGGTCATCCCGACAAAGTATGTGATAAAATTTCCGACGCTGTGCTTGACGATATTCTCGCACACGATCCTGATGCGCGCGTAGCTTGTGAATGCTGTGCGGCAACAGGTATGGTTGTGGTATTCGGCGAAATCACAACTACTCATACATACGATGTCCGCTCTATCGTTAAAAAGACTGTTGAGGAAATCGGTTACACCGATGCTACTATGGGATTTAGCGCAGATTCTATCGCAATTCTCTCTACTCTTAACAAGCAGTCTGCTGATATTGCCCTCGGCGTTGACAAGTCCCAGGAAGCAAAATCAGGTATGGATACCGACAATGAAATCGGTGCAGGCGACCAGGGTATGATGTTCGGCTACGCTACAAACGAAACTGACGAATACCTTCCCGCTCCCATCTACTATGCGCAGAAGCTTGCAAAGAAGCTTACCGAGGTAAGAAAGAATGGTCAGTTCCCCTACCTTCGTCCCGATGGTAAAACTCAGGTTACAGTTGAGTATGACGGCGATAAGGTTAAGAGAATCGATACAGTTGTTCTCTCAACACAGCACAGTGCTGATGTTTCTCAGGAAACTATCCGCCGTGATATGATTGAACATGTTATAAAGGCTGTACTTGATCCCGCGCTTATTGACGAAGATACAAAGTACCACATCAACCCCACAGGTAAGTTCGTAATCGGCGGACCTCACGGCGACAGCGGTCTTACAGGAAGAAAGATTATCGTTGATACCTACGGCGGATACGCTCCCCACGGTGGCGGCGCGTTCTCGGGTAAGGATCCGACAAAGGTTGATAGAAGTGCTTGCTATATGGCGCGCTACATTTCAAAGAATATCGTTGCGGCAGGGCTTTCCGACAAGTGTCAGATTCAGCTTGCTTATGCAATTGGTGTTGCCCGTCCCGTATCAGTAAGAATTGATACATTCGGCACAGGCAAAATCGGTGACGACCGCTTAAGCGAAATCGTAAATAGCGAATTTGACCTTCGTCCGAGTGCTATTATAAAAACTCTTGACCTTCGCAGACCTATCTACTCACAGACAGCTGCATACGGTCACTTCGGAAGGAACGAGCTTGATCTCCCCTGGGAAAAGCTCGACAAGGTAGAAACACTTAAAAAATATCTTTAAAATCAAAAGGCATTAACTGTTGTTAATGCCTTTACATATACTATTATTGGTGATATTTATGTGCGGCAGTATTATTGCGCTTATAATTTCACTTATGATGATTGCTTTTACCATATACAAAGGTAGCTGCGTGAAGCAATACAGGATATGTTGCAGGAAGTCGGAGTTTTATAATCTTTTAAAAGACATTCCCGACGACTGCATAATTGAGGTTTGGATTGGCAGGAATACTTATGACAAGTTCCCCTATGGAAAAGCTTACGGGCGAAATCTATGAAATTATATATCAGAACGAGGAAAATGGCTACACGGTCTGCGAGGTGGATGTAAATAATTCCCTTGTGACTGCGTGCGGTAATATGCCTTTTGTCGCTCCGGGCGAGCAGGTTATTTTAGAGGGCAAGTGGGTAAATCATCCCGATTACGGCGAACAGTTTTCCGTGACAGGTCTTGAGCGAGCGCTGCCCAAAAAGGTCAGCGCTATTCTGACATACCTTTCCTCAGGAATCATAAGTGGCGTCAGGGAGGCTACCGCAAAAAAGATTATAAACAAATTCGGCGAAGATACGCTTGAAATAATTGCGCTTAATCCCGAAAGGTTGACCGAGATAAAGGGGATATCAAAAGGTCGCGCAATAAAAATTTCCGAATCCTTTTTAATCCGTCAGGATGCATCGCAGACAGTTATGTTCCTGCAGGAATATGGAATCACTTCAAATCTTGCGCTGAAGGTTTTCAAGATTTTCGGACAAAAGTCGATTGATTTGATAAAAGAAAATCCGTATATTCTTTGCGAAAGCGTTGACAGAATCGGTTTTAAGACTGCCGACAGAATCGCAAGCGCGATGAATATTCCAAAAAATCATCCTGCCCGCGTTGAGGGCGGAATTGTGCATATGCTTACCTATGCCACACTCTCGGGGCATACTTGTCTTAAAAGGGACGAGCTTATTTATGCAACCGAGGAGCTTTTAGGTTGTGATATCCGCGATATAGAATCCGCCCTTGCACAGATGAAATATGACTGCAAGCTTATTTTTGAGGATGATTTTGTCTATCTTCCCGTCTACTACAACACGGAGCTTGCCTGCGCGGGAAAGTTATCCGAGCTTCTCGCTCTTGCAAAGCCGTACTCGGACAATATTGATGAAGATATTACTTTTGAATCCGATATGAGCGGTATTGAGCTTTCTCTTATGCAAAAGGAAGCCGTGAAGAAGGCTCTCGGCGGCGGTGCACTTATCATAACGGGTGGTCCAGGTACGGGTAAGACAACCATAATGAAAATTATAATGAGGATTTTCGAAAAGCACGAATACAAGATTGCGCTCTGTGCACCTACGGGCAAGGCGGCAAAAAGGCTTTCGGAATCCTGTAATATGGAGGCAAAAACTCTCCACCGACTTCTCGAAGTGGAAGTGAATGATACGCTCAATCAAAAATTCGGCAGGAATCAGTACAATCCCATTGATGCCGATGTTGTTATTGTTGACGAAATGAGTATGGTAGATGTGCTTCTTTTCGGCGCACTCTTAAAGGCATTAAAGCGCGGAACCTGTCTTATCATGGCAGGCGACAGCGACCAGCTCCCCTCGGTAGGCGCGGGAAATGTCCTTCGTGATATGTTAGACAGCAATGTTATCCCGTCGGTAAGGCTTAACGAGGTTTTTCGCCAGGCGGAAAGAAGCCGAATCGTTACAAATGCGCATAGAATAAATATGGGCGAAATGCCTCTTAAAAACGATAGCGAAACCGACTTTTTCTTTATGCAGCGAACTCCCGAGGGCGCGCTCGAAACAATATGCGAGCTTTGTACGGGGCGACCCGGCAAAGCGTATGGGTTTGACAGCATAAATGATATTCAGGTGTTGTCGCCTTCAAGAAAGGGTATTGTCGGAACGGCGAATCTTAACCGCGTGCTTCAGGCAAAGCTTAATCCCCCTTCGCGCGGTAAAAACGAAAAGGCTTTCGGCGAAAGAATTTTTCGCGTGGGCGACAAGGTTATCCAGACGCGCAACAACTATGATATGTTATGGTCTTCCCCCGACGGAAGCGGCGACGGCTTCGGCATATATAACGGCGATATCGGTACGATAATTGACATCTCGCAAAAGGAAAAGAGTATGCGAATACTTTTTGACGACAGCAAGATTGTTGAATACGATTTTTCTTCGATTGAAGACCTGGAAATAGCGTACGCGCTTACAGTCCACAAAAGTCAGGGCAGTGAATGGAGCGCCGTTATTGTGCCCGTATGCTCGTTCCCTGCAATGCTTATGACACGAAACCTTTTATATACTGCGGTGACGCGAGGCAAGAAGCTCGTAATCCTTGTAGGCTCGCCCGAAAGCGTGGCACAAATGGTGCGAAATAACAAGCTTCAGGCAAGATACAGCCTGCTTAAAAGAAGACTTGCGGAGGCAATAAAAAATGATTGATGATATTCTGGATTTTCTTTATCCTCCAAGCTGTCCTTTTTGCGGAAGGCTTTTAAAAAGCGCCGTTCCCGTTTGTGAGGAGTGTCTTGACATATTGCCTTTTCTTCCCGAAAACCGCTGCAGGGTTTGTTCAAGACCACTTGAAGAATTATCGCACCCCGTATGTGCGAAATGCCGTAACGAAAAGATACACTTTGAGCACGCGTTCATCCCGCTCATTTACAAGGATGAAGCACGCGAGTGTGTTATCGCGCTGAAGTCGGCACATCCTTACTTTGCAAAGGGGTTTGCCTATCTTATGGCGGAGGAGATTTTGTCCTCTCCGCATTATGCCGAGTTTGACGCTATAACCTTCGTTCCGCAGAGCCCGAAAGGAAGGTTCGACCGCGGATATAATCAGGCGAGATTGATTGCACTTGAGCTTTCAAAGCTTTTAAAGGTTCCCTGCAAGCCACTTCTTAAAAGGACGAATGACGGCGAGGATCAACACACGCTGAGCGCATTGCAAAGGAAAATCAATGTGCGGAAGTGTTACTTTGCAACCGACAAGAAGTGCAGTGGCACTGCGCTCCTCGTTGATGATATTTTCACGACGGGCGCGACGACAAATTACTGCTCGTACCTTCTTCACAAAATGGGATTCAGTAAAGTTTATGTCACAACGGGGCTGATAAGAGCCGACGACTGATAAAAAAGGTGGTGGTACACTTGAAAAATAGAATATTTGATTTTTTACGCTCGCAGGGGATTGAAAAATGCGGCGTTGCAAAATATGAAAATAAGAGTGCAATAGTGTGCCTATTCCCCTATTACTGCGGTGACCGAGAGGGCAATTTATCCCTCTATGCGCGCGGACTTGATTATCACAGCGTTATTAAAGAAAAGCTTTTGCCCGTTTGCGAATATATAAAAGGACTTGCGCCTGATACAAAGTGCGAAATCTTTGCCGATATCGGGCCTGAAATTGACCGCGACCTTGCATATAAAGCAGGGCTTGGCTTTTATGGGAAAAATCGTATGCTGATAAATGATGATTTCGGGAGCTATTTCTTTATAGGATATATCCTGACCGATTTACCGCTTGATGCCGATAAGCCCTTGGATAAAAACTGTATGGGATGCAACAAGTGTGTTGAGAGTTGCATCGGCGGTGCTCTTTCGGATGGTTTTTGTCTTGAAAAGTGCGCTTCGCATATAAGCCAGAAAAAAGGCGACCTCACGGAAAGTGAAATCGCCATAATTAAAAAGACAGGTCTTATCTGGGGTTGTGACACTTGTCAGCGCGTTTGTCCGCACAATAATATCACTCCCCATCCTATGAAGGAATTTTCCGAGGATATGATAGACACCCTCAAAAGAGAAGATATTGAAAATCTTTCAAACAAAGAATTTTTATCAAAATACAAAAACCGCGCCTTTTCGTGGCGCGGTAAGAATGTGCTATTAAGAAATATCGATATCCTTCAAAGTGTCAAGCGCAAGTGAGGATATATATTCATAGCGTTCTTTTTTGTTTTTGATTTTTACACGGTTCCATTCGATGATGCCGAAGTTGGCGTTCATCGGCTGGAACTTTTTATTTTCGCGGTCTGTAATATATTTTATAAG
>JAZRFX010000147.1:0-5155 GCA_045643845.1 Clostridia bacterium
TTAAGAACATTGTTGATTTCCTTGATGCCAAGGTTTTCCTTTTCCATAAGGAAAGTTACGATAGCGGGGTCGATGTCACCGCTTCTTGTACCCATAAGGATACCTGCAAGAGGTGTAAGACCCATTGTTGTATCGATTACCTTGCCGCCCTTAACAGCTGCAACTGAAGAACCGTTACCAAGGTGACATGTTACGATATTGATATCCTTGATATCCTTGCCGAGAAGCTCTGCAGCCTTGCCTGATACATAGTTGTGGCTTGTGCCGTGGAAGCCGTAACGGCGGATCTTATACTTTTCATAATATTCGTAAGGAATACCGTAAAGGTATGCTTCCTCGGGCATTGTCTGATGGAAAGCTGTATCAAATACGCCAACCTGGGGAACGCCGGGCATAACCTTTTCGCAAGCTTCGATACCGATGATGTTTGCGGGGTTATGGAGAGGAGCGAGTTCAACACATTCCTCGAGAGCCTTTTTAACTTCATCGTCGATAACAACACTGCCGCTGAAGCTTTCGCCACCGTGTACAACGCGGTGACCAACAGCACCGATTTCGCTCATTGATTCGATAACGCCGTGGTTTTTGTCAACGAGAGCATCGATAACAAGTTTGATAGCTTCTGCATGAGTGGGCATGGGGCTTTCGATAACAACCTTTTCGCCACCTGCGGGAGTATGGTTAAGTTTGCTTCCTTCAAGAGTGATTCTTTCGCAAAGGCCCTTTGCAAGAACCTTCTTTTCGTCCATATCGATAAGCTGATACTTAAGTGATGAACTACCTGCATTGATAACAAGAATTTTCATTATAAATAACTTCCTTTCAGAATATATTATTTCTGTGCCTGAGCCTGTACACAAGTGATTGCTACAACGCCAACGATATCTTCTGCGCTACATCCGCGAGAAAGGTCGTTGATGGGCATTGCGATACCCTGTGTAACGGGGCCGTATGCTTCAGCCTTTGCAAGACGCTGAACGAGTTTGTAACCGATGTTACCTGCGTCAAGGTCGGGGTAAACAAGTACATTTGCTCTACCTGCAACGGGTGAACCGGGAGCCTTTGACTGACCTACTGAAGGAACGATTGCAGCGTCAAGCTGAAGTTCGCCGTCTACATTGAGCTCGGGATAAGTTTCCTTGCAGATGCGAGTTGCTTCAGTAACCTTGTCAACATCGGCGTGCTTTGCGCTGCCCTTTGTTGAGTGTGAAAGCATCGCTACATAAGCAGGTTCCTGAACGAGAAGCTCAAAGCTTTCTGCAGAAGAAGCTGCGATTGCTGCAAGTTCTTCGCTGTCGGGATTCTGAACAAGACCGCTGTCAGCAAATACGAATGTGCCGTTTGCGCCATATTCGCAGTTCGGAACAACCATAAGGAAGAAAGCTGATACGAGCTTTACGCCGGGCTTTGTCTTGATGATCTGAAGTGAGGGACGAAGTGTGTTTGCAGTTGAGTGGCAAGCACCTGATACAACGCCGTCTGCGTCGCCAGCCTTAACCATAAGACAAGCATAGTACATATAGTCGCCGAGAACGATTTCCTTTGCCTGCTCGTATGTAACCCCCTTGCTCTTACGAAGTTCAACGAAGAGGTTGAGGTATTCTTCAGTCTTTTCATAGTTAAAGGGATCGATGATAGTAGCCTTTGAAATATCAAGACCCTTTGAGTTTTCATTTACTTCTTCGGGAGTACCGATAATTACAAGATTTGCGATATCTTCTTTAAGAATTGTTTCAGCTGCTTCCCATGTGCGTCTGTCCATTGATTCGGGAAGAACGATAGTTTTCTTGTCGCTTCTTGCCCTTTCTTTGATAGAATCTAAAAATTTACTCATTTTTATTCCTCCAAAATCTTTATTTTTCCATTAATATAGTATATAATAGAAATATCCAATTTTCAACATATTTTTGCCAAAAGGAGGGAATTTTGTGAAAATAGGTGCTGTTATAGCAGAATTTAACCCTATCCACGCGGGACATAAGGCGCTGATTGATACGATAAAGCGCGAAAACGACGGCGTTATTGCGATTATGAGCGGCAACTTTGTTCAGCGCGGAGAATGTGCAATTTTTGAAAAGGGCGAGCGCGCCGAAGCGGCAATAAAATGCGGTGTTGACCTTGTTTTAGAGCTTCCCGCAGTATATGCACTCTCCTCCGCCGAGGGCTTTGCAAAAGGAAGCGTCGGCATTCTTTCCGCGTGCGGTCTTGTAGATAATCTTTATTTCGGAAGCGAATGCGGAGATATAGAAAAGATTTCCCGCTGCGCAGAGGTTTTAAACTGCGAAAGCGATACTTTTTCGGAAATTCTTGCAAAAAATCTTTCCGAGGGGATGAGTTTTCCCGCTGCGCGTCAGGTGGCGCTTAAGAGCGTTCTTCCCGAAGGTGAAATCCTTGATATGCCCAATAACATCCTCGCCGTTGAATATGTGCGCGAATTAAGAAAGCTCAATAGCACAATTGTCCCCCACACCATAAAAAGAATCGGTGCAGGATATAACGATACAAAAGCCGCAAATGAAATTCCGTCCGCATCGGCGATAAGAAAGCTGATTGAAAATAACGAAAGCTTAAAGGATTATATGCTTTTTGATTACAAGAGCGCTCCTCGTTTTATGAAGGATTTTGATATTATTGTAGCCGCGCGCCTTAAAGCGATTTCGAAAGAGGAGCTTTGCGCAATTCCCGACTGCAACGAGGAAATTGCGTCGCGCCTTAAGAGCGCTTCGATTTATAACACATTTGAAGAAATAGTTATGGAAGCGTCCTGCAAAAGATACACGCAGAGCAGAATCAGAAGAGTGCTTTGCAATATGATAACGGGAAATGGTTTCAAGACTCTCCCCTCACCGTCATATATCCGTCCGCTTGCCTTTAACGAAAAAGGAAGCGAAATTCTGCGCAAAATGAAAAGCACCGCCTCACTGCCTGTGGCTGCAAGGGGTGCCTTGTTAAAAGACGATGAAATATTTGGTTTCGAATGCCGCGCTACCGATATATACAACCTCGCAGGAGGAATATCGGGCGGAAAAGAATTCGACTATGTGGTCAAGACTTTTTAGTAAATTTATCGTAGATTTTTGTGCACACCTTTGCCGTTGAGCTGATTGAAAGGAAAAGCACAATCATTATAATAATCGGTACAAGAAGCTTGAACATCTGAAGCTTTGCAAAAGAGCACCAGAACACGCAAAGGACCGCCATTATAATCGCAAAAACAGAGTATCTGTTTGTGATTGTCATATAGGTTGCGAGTATAAATACAGTTTGAGAATCCGCCTCGGATGCGCGCAGCGCTTCGAGGCTTTCTTTTGTTATATTTGTCGCTTTTGAGGCAATTGACATAGGCCCTACAGTCTTTTCAAGCTGTGCAAATGCCATATCTCTCATACGCGCTTCGTTTTCCTTGAAATACTCGTGGAAGTATATGCGATATTCCTTTTTATCCGCCGAAAATGCGATTTTTATTTTATCGCCCTTTATCCATTTTTTTGATTCTGTGGGGCGAAGCTTTACCGAATATTTTACTCCGTTTTCATCCACTGCGCGGAGAGTTGTGGGTTTTTCAGCCATATCATTATTATTTATAATGGTTGCTGTAATTTCTTCCCCTGTTGTATTCATACATCTGCCTTTTTTTGGGATAAAGCCTGTTATACTGCTTGAGATTGCAAAAACAATAAGACACAACCCCACAAACATTAAAGCTATTACCATATAATCAACTCCTGACAGAGAGATTATATACTAAAAAAAGCCCGTTTGCAAGGAAATATTTACAAATCTCGAATCAACATAGCCCGTCAGTCCGCGCCAGTTTACTACATACCATCCCTGCCATTGTCCTACGATAGTAAGAGGCGAGCCGTTTGGAATCGACGCAAGTATCCTTGATGTCCTTGACGGTTTTTCGCGCAGGTTAAGCGTTCCGCTTGAAACCCGCACCACGCCGCGCCTTATTCCCATCGGTTCTACAAATGGAATCCCGAAATATTCAGTAAGGGAAAGCACGAGGTTTGCCGCGATACGCTCTATATTCCCCGTTATCCAATTGGCATCGCTGACATTGTCGTGGTAGCCAAGTTCAAGAAAAACGGCTGGTGCGCGCGTTTGCGTAACCTCGCCGATTGTAGTGGTCGAAAGCGCCCTGACCTTTGCGGGGTTGGGGTAAATAGTTTTAAGATTACGCACAAAAATATCTGCCGCGCGTCTTCCCCGCGGACTTATGGGCGAATAATAGACATCTACCCCCGTGTATGTCCCGTACTGTCCCTCGGGCGCGCCGTTCGAATGAAGCGCAACATGGAGGTCGTAGCTTCCGCGGTTTGACTGTCGTATCGCATCGGTCGCCGTCATATCGCGCGAGTTACGGGTGAATTGTATCCCGCTTGCGCGGAGATACGGCTCCATAGCGTCGGCGATAAGATTCATATAATACTCCTCGCTTCCGCCCGTGACATACATATTTCCCTCCTGTGTGGAGGGACTTAAATATATTCTTGGCATATAATCACTCCTTCCATATATTGTATGAGAAGCGGTGCCGATTTGACAAAAAGGCTCTTTTCCTGTATAATCGCTCTTTGGTAGGTGATTAAATGAGAAAAATCAAAGTGTTAATTTCAATAATTCTTGTTCTTATAATTTCACAAGCAAGCGTGCTTGCCGCACCGAGAATCCCCGTTTACAAGGTGGGAAATGTCTACTATTTCCTTGATAAAGCAACGGGTACTATCACAGGTTTTGCAGGCGAGCCCGTAGATGTTATAATCCCCACCTCGCTTGGTGGTTTTAAAGTTACTTCCGTAGGCCCGCGCGCTTTTGCCGAGTGTCCTTCACTCAGCACACTTTCAATTCCCGACGGGATTACGCTCATTTCGGCGGAGGCGTTTGCATCGTGTCCCAACCTCAAGAGCGTTGAGATTGGTCCGAGCGTTTCTTATATAGGCTCGCGCGCTTTTGCAAACTGCGAAAATCTCGGAAATGTTATGTTTTTAGGCTTCCTCGGAAACGATGCAATAGCAAGCGACGCTTTTTATAACACGGCGTGGCTCGGAGCATCCTCCCAGCAATTTGTGATATTCGGCGGAACAATTCTCCTTAAATATAACGGTACCTCCGAGACGGTTGTCGTTCCCGAAGCAGTTCGCGATATCGC